>NZ_JBQPXM010000013.1:0-143564 GCF_052245235.1 Pseudomonas sp. B392_1p | reverse complement strand
GGAGTTTTCAGTAAGGTCTGCACCGGAAGTGGGGCGCATTATAGGCCGCTGGATTCTGCCGTCAAGGGTTATTTGCAACCTTCCTGGGGCGCCCGCGGCGGCTGGCAGCAACCTGGGCGAACCACCGACTAACTAAAGGAGTACGCATCAACAGCAGATAACCACCAATACCTGCATACAAAGCCCATTGCTGGAGATCCGAGCGTACCACCCAGAGCATATGCAGTAGCGCAAGCACCACCACCAGGTAAACCAATCGGTGCAAGCGCTTCCATCGCTTACCTAAGGTACGCATGCTCCAGCGATTGGAGGTCAGTGCGAGTGGAATCAATCCACTAAAGGCCAGCGCACCTACAAGCACATAGGGCCGATTTGGCAACTCTTTTAACAGCTGCGAAAGATCACCACCCAGGATGAACAAGATAAAAGCGGCGACGTGCAGGCAAGCATAGGCAAAGGCCCACAGACCCAACTGTCGACGTAGCGCCATCCACAACGGCCACCCGGTCAACCGGTTCAAAGGCGTCATGCTCAACGTAAGCAGCAGCAACACTAATGCGCCCTGCCCCAGGTGATCGAGCAGCCACTTCCCTGGATCAGGCCCCAGCGCCATGGCCGAAGCCAGGTACAACCAATAAAGCGGCACTGCAAGGACGACAAGAAAGACGGCCAGCCTTACCAAGGCACGCTTCATCAGTAGTATTTCCGCAAGTCCATGCCTTGATACAACCCAGCCACTTCGTCACCGTATCCATTGAACATCTGGGTTGGCCGGACATTGGGACTGAATAGCGTGTTGGGCAAGCGCCGCTCTTGAGCTTGTGACCAGCGCGGGTGATCGACCTGGGGATTCACATTGGCGTAGAAGCCATATTCGTGTGGAGCGATTTGTACCCAGGTCGTAACGGGCTGCTCAGCTACAAAACTGATCCGCACAATAGACTTGATGCTCTTGAAACCATATTTCCACGGCACGACCAAACGCAGCGGCGCACCGTTCTGGTTCGGCAGCACCCGCCCGTACATGCCGACAGCCATAAGGGCCAATGGATGCTGAGCTTCATCCATACGCAACCCTTCAACGTAGGGCCAATCGATCAGGGAGAAACGAGATCGCGTGCCAGCCATTTCCTCGGGGCGAAGCAACGTTTCGAAGCGGACATAGCGCGCCCTACCAGTGGGCTCTACGCGACGAATCAAATCAGCCAGAGGAATCCCCAACCAGGGAATGACCATTGACCAGCCTTCGACACAGCGCAATCGATAGATACGCTCTTCCAGGCGACTTTCAGCACACAGCGCTTGCAAGTCGTAACGGCCCGGCTTGGCTATCTCACCATCGATCAACACGCTCCAGGGCTCGGTAGTCATCGCTCCGGCATGCCGGGACGGATCTTCCTTGCCGGGACCGAATTCGTAGAAGTTGTTGTAATGAGTCGCCGAGGAGAAAGGCGTGACAGTTTCACCCGCCTGAATGGCCTGCCAGTGAGCTTCGTCGATCTTGGCTTGTAGCCAGGCAGCAGAAGTGGCATCCACCACGCCATCGTAGCGTGGCATATCGGCCGCCAACGCAGGGAGGGCAATAGAAGCAGCTCCAGCCAGCGCACCCTGCAGAAGCCGGCGGCGAGACAGGTAAATAGCCTCGGGTGTGACATCCGATTCGTGACAAGCACTCGGACAAGAAGACTTGATCAGCATGGCAGCAACCCCGCAGTCAACTTGGCCATGATGCGCCATGACCGCGGGGTTGAAAACAGTTACTCGTTACTCACCCGGGTGCGCCGACGCAAATGCAACAGGAATTGCACCGGACCGGAAACCGCATACGCCAGGAAGATCAGCAGCAGCACACGCGGCGGATCGCTGAACACCACGGCGAATATCAGCACCACCACCAGGATGGCCACAAAGGGCACGCGTCCCTTCAAATCGAGATCCTTGAAGCTGTAGTACTTGATATTGCTGACCATCAGCACGCCGGCCAAGGCCACCAACAGCGCGAACAGCATCACTACAAACACCGGCAGATCGACGCCATCGACGCCAAAATCCTTGAGTGCCCAGACCGTACCAGCCACCACGCCTGCAGCCGCAGGGCTGGCCAAGCCGACGAACCACTTCTTGTCGACCTTGCCGATCTGCGTATTGAAGCGAGCCAGGCGCAACGCTGCACAAGCTGCATAAATGAACGCCACCGTCAGCCCCACATTATTTAGCTCGGACAGCGCCCAGTTGTAAGCCAATAAGCCCGGCGCCAAGCCGAAAGCGACCATGTCCGACAGCGAGTCGTACTCGGCACCGAAGGCGCTCTGAGTATTGGTCAACCGCGCCACGCGACCATCCAGGCCATCCAGCACCATGGCCACAAAAATAGCGATGGCCGCCACTTCGAACTTGCCGTTCATAGCGCTGACAATCGAGAAGAACCCCGCAAACAGGTTGGCGGTGGTAAACAAGTTGGGCAACAGATAAATACCCCGATGACGGACCTTGCGACCCTCTGCATCCTGCCCTTCTTCGACATGCTCATCGATGGGTAGCAGGCTCTCAGCGGCGGAGTCCTTGTTCGACTCCTCGTGGCTTTCGCTCATGGACGTTACCTTGCAACGGATTCAGAAAATGGAGGCCACATCATACGAAATCGCATGGGCCTAACCGTGGCTTTATACCAGAAGCCTGGTTTGAAACGAAAAAACGCGGCCCTTAGGCCGCGTTTTTTCAGATACCGACGAGCTTAGTTCTTGCTCTTGTCGACGATCTTGTTGGCAGCGATCCACGGCATCATGGCACGCAGCTTCTCACCCACCACTTCGATGCCGTGCGCGGCATTGTTGCGGCGATAGGCAGTCATCGACGGGTAGTTGGTAGCGCCTTCGCTGATGAACATCTTGGCGTATTCGCCGTTCTGGATGCGCTTCAGAGCATTGCGCATGGCAGCGCGGGACTCTTCGTTGATGATTTCCGGACCGGTGACGTACTCACCGTACTCGGCGTTATTGGAGATCGAGTAGTTCATGTTGGCGATACCGCCTTCGAACATCAGATCAACGATCAGCTTCAGTTCGTGCAGGCACTCAAAGTAAGCCATTTCCGGCGCATAACCGGCTTCCACGAGGGTATCGAAACCAGCCTTGACCAGCTCGACGGTACCACCGCAGAGAACGGCCTGCTCACCGAACAGGTCGGTTTCGGTCTCGTCCTTGAAGGTAGTTTCGATGATACCGGTACGACCGCCGCCCACGCCCGAGGCGTAGGACAGGGCAATGTTCTTGGCGTTGCCGGAAGCGTCCTGATAAATGGCGATCAGATCAGGGATACCGCCGCCCTTGACGAACTCGGAGCGCACAGTGTGGCCCGGTGCCTTGGGCGCGATCATGATCACGTCCAGGTCAGCACGCGGCACCACCTGGTTGTAGTGGATCGAGAAACCGTGGGCGAAGGCCAGGATGGCGCCTTTCTTCAGATTCGGCTCCAGCTCTTCCTGGTACAGCTTGCCCTGGAATTCGTCCGGGGTCAGGACCATTACCAGGTCAGCAGCAGCAACTGCGGTGGCGACATCAGCCACTTTCAGGCCGTGGGCTTCAGCTTTGGCGACCGACGAAGAACCGGCACGCAGACCGACAGTGACATCTACACCGGAGTCCTTGAGATTGCACGCATGAGCGTGGCCCTGGGAGCCATAACCGATGATGGCGACCTTTTTGCCCTGGATAATGGAGAGGTCGCAGTCTTTGTCGTAATAAACTTTCATGGAATTTCCTCGGATAAGTCCGGCCTGAGCGGCCATTTCAAAACGTCAGATACTCAGTACCTTGTCACCACGGGCAATCCCGGTGACACCACTGCGTACGGTTTCCAGAATCGACGTGGTGCCGATGGCCTGGATGAAACTGTCCAGCTTCCCGCTGGTTCCCGCTATCTGAATGGTGTAGACGCTGGTTGTCACATCGACGATCTGCCCACGGAAGATATCGGTCGTACGCTTGACCTCGGCGCGCTGGGCGCCAGTAGCCTTAACCTTGACCAGCATCAGCTCACGCTCGATATGCGCGCTTTCCGACAGGTCCACCAGCTTTACCACTTCGATCAGCTTGTTGAGGTTTTTGGTGATCTGCTCGATCACGTCCTCCTGCCCGGCGGTGGTCAGCGTCAGACGCGAGAGGCTCGGGTCTTCGGTCGGCGCCACGGTCAGGCTTTCAATGTTGTAGTTGCGCTGAGAGAACAGACCGACCACGCGGGACAATGCGCCCGGTTCGTTTTCCAGCAGCAGGGAAATGATGTGTCGCATGTTCAGGTCCGCTCCGTCTTGCTCAGCCACATGTCACGCATGGCACCACCACCGATCTGCATCGGATACACGTGCTCAGCCGTATCCACCGCGATATCGAGGAACACCAGCCGGTTTTTCAGGGCAAAGGCCTCTTCCATCTTCGGCTTGAGATCCTTGAGGTCGGTGATGCGCATGCCGACATGGCCATAGGCCTCGGCAAGCTTGACGAAATCAGGCAGCGACTCCATGTAGGAATGCGAATAGCGACTGCTGTATTGCATATCCTGCCACTGGCGCACCATGCCCAACGCGCCGTTGTTCAGGTTGACGATTTTTACCGGCAGGTCGTACTGCAGGCAGGTGGACAATTCCTGGATGTTCATCTGGATGCTGCCCTCCCCCGTCACACAGGCGGCGTCCACATCAGGGAAGTTCAACTTGGCACCCATTGCAGCCGGCAAGCCAAAGCCCATGGTGCCAAGACCGCCCGAGTTCAGCCAGCGATTGGGCTTGTCGAACCGGTAGTACTGGGCGGCAAACATCTGGTGCTGGCCAACGTCGGACGAAACAAAAGCATCACCCCGGGTCACTTCGTACAGCGTCTCGATGACCGTTTGCGGCTTGATGATCGAGCCATCGCCCTCATTGTAAGGGAACAGGCGACCACTACCGCGCCACTCATCAATCTGCTTCCACCAGCTGGCGACGGCATCCTTGTTCGGCTGCTGACCGATCTCCTTCAGAATCGCGACCATCTCGGTCAGGACACTTTCCACCGGACCAACAATCGGCACATCAGCCTTGATGGTCTTGGAAATGGAGGCCGGATCAATGTCGATGTGAATGATCTTGGCTGTCGGGCAGAACTTGGAGGCACCATTGATGACCCGGTCATCGAAACGTGCACCGACGGCAAGAATTACATCGGCGTGGTGCATCGCCAGGTTGGCGGTGTAGCTGCCGTGCATACCCAACATGCCGATAAATTGACGATCGCTGCCCGGATAACCGCCCAACCCCATCAGGGTGTTGGTAACTGGCAGATTGAGCCTTTGGGCCAACTCAGTGAGCGGCGCCGAGGCCCCACCCAGAATCACCCCACCACCGGAATACAGCACCGGCCGCTTGGCTGCCAGCAGCATCTCGGCAGCCTTGCGGATCTGCCCAGAATGTCCACGCACCGCTGGACTGTAGGAACGCAGCTTGGCTTTTTTCGGATAGACGTATTCGTACTTCTCGCCCGGAGCGCCCATGTCCTTGGGGATATCCACGACCACGGGGCCGGGACGTCCGGATTCAGCCAGATAAAAGGCTTTCTTCAGGACATCTGGAATTTCCGAAGGGTGCTTGATGATGAAGCTGTGCTTCACGATCGGCCGGGAGATGCCGACCATATCGGTTTCCTGGAACGCATCGGTGCCGACCATGTGACTGGCGACCTGACCGGAAATCACCACCATCGGAATGGAATCCATATAGGCGGTCGCGATACCGGTAATCGCGTTGGTTGCGCCGGGACCCGAAGTCACCATCACCACACCGGCCTTACCGGTGGCGCGCGCATAACCGTCGGCCATGTGGGTTGCCGCCTGTTCGTGGCGGACCAGGATGTGGGTTACTTCCTTTTCCTTGAACAGGGCGTCGTAGACATGCAGAAGAGCACCACCTGGGTACCCGTAAATGTATTTGACACCTTCGTCGCGCAAAAAGCGGACGACCATTTCAGCGCCGGATAAAAGCTCCACGTTATTCACCTCTAGAACGCCAGAATGCCACCTTTTGGGCCGGTGGCCTGTTTAGGTCTACTGCCAGCAGAGCATGAGCGACGGTGGTCGCCGACTACGTCAGCATCTACTGAGCAAGCATTGGGAATGTCCCAAAGTGTTGCGGGGCAATCCCACCCAGCGCGAGGTAACGCGTTGCGGGGGTAACTAAGGTCGGCACGGGTAGGCGCCTCATGTCTACTGAGCCAGGGCCAGCTTGCGGCGGACCCTACTTCAGCGAACGCTGAATTGTTGGGATTAGCCGCCTGCAAGTCAAGTCACGCGTGAGGTTTTCTTACTTACGGCTGTGTGATGCGCCACACCCTGAAATCCCGAGCCTTTTGCTTAAATCGCGCTTCTGAACGACTCGACTCCAGGAATGACCATGCCCCGCCTGCTACTTGCCAGTTTCTTGCTCGCCTTGAGCTCAAGCGCGCTCACCGCACCGATCTTCACCTGGACAGACGAGCGTGGGGTTACCCACTACGGTGCGCAACCTCCGCAAGGACATCCGTCCAGTAGCGTTGCCCTGCGCCATGCTCCCTCCGCCGGCCCCGCGAGCGCACCACGCACGCTCTCCCCTGCCGAGCTTGCCGCTGCCGAGCAACAGGAACTGGATACGCTGGCCAAGCGGGAGCAGGCCACCCGTGAAGCACAGCGGAAACAGCAGTGCAGTCAAATGCGCGGCGCGCTCGCCCAATTGCGCAACTCGCCGCGTATACGCATGGAGATCGACGGGGAACTGCGTCGCTTGAGTGAGGAAGAACGCCAAGCGCAAATCGACAAGACGCGTGAAAACCTTGCCGAACATTGCGATTGAAGGACCGTTCGGCTTAGCGAGCCTTGCCGATCAATTGATCGAAGCGCCCCAGGGCCACGAGCAGCTCTCTGACCTCAAGCGGGCGCTCGCGGTACACCACTTCTGCCATGGCACAGATACCAGATACGCTAGGCAGTGGCCCGCCGTTCTCCAGCAGTTCTTTCATGCGGGGCAGAAAGATCCACTGCAGCCATTGCGCTAAGTCCAAGGTATCGACACAAAAAGGCTCGCAACTGCCTAATGCCTCGTCACTTGGCGAGTGGGCTGACCACCAGCCGAGCTGCCGCAATTCATGCTCGATGAGCAGCAGTTGATCGGCAATTGCCAAAATTCGCTCGTTCATCAGCTGCTGACCCTTGCCCGCTCACGCGCCTGCGCCGCACCCGCTGGATCACCCTGGCGCTCCCGTGCCTGGGCAATCAGATTCCACAAACTGGCTTGCAGGGCCGGACGGTCAGCCGCATAGGTCAGCGCACGCCGCGCCACTTGCTCGGCTTGCGCAGCATCACCCTGCGCCAGGCGCAGCTCGGCCAGTCGGTAGAGCACTTGAGGTTCGCGCGGAGCAATTCGCTGGGCACGCTCCAGGCTTGACGCCGCGCCATTCAGATCGCCACTTCTTTGCAATTGTTGCGCCGAGGTCAATAACGCCAGCACCGGACCATCAAGCTGTTCATCTGCGGCCAGCCCCCCGCTGCGAGCACTGGGAATGCCACTGGGCGTCGCTGGCTGCGCAGGAGATGAGGTAATGGGCGGCGAATAAGTGCCGCTGACAATGGGTTCTGTGCCGAACTCCAGAGACGGCGAGGCCTGAGCCGGGAAACTTTGACTCTCCATCGGTACCGATCCGCTGGCACCGTCGGGCACCATGACCACGACACCCGCATCTTGCTCTGCCACAGTAGGGCTTGGTATTGCCTGCTGCGCCGGGGTAGCGGGCCGGCCGCCCATCCAGACCTGTTCTTCCCTGACCGAAGCACCGTTATCCACAACCGGAACCGAACCTTGCGGGTTACTGGCGCATCCCGACAGCGTCGCCAGCATCGCTATTGCCACTAACCATTTGTTCACATCACACCCCTGAATCAGCAGGAGGTTGAAAAACCACCTGCGTTGGCAATACGTCGTTAAGAACTGAGCAAGCTTTTAGCGCCCGCGAAAACACAGCCAAGGCTGTAGCCAGCGCGTGGCGAGACTCTTCGACTGCAACGGCCCGTGGTCGCTGCGTTTCGTCTTGCCTGCCCCGCCTAGGTTTAAAATTGCCTGCTAATCCAGCCAGCCACGGACCCAGTCCATCACCGACTCGGCCGGCGGAAAGCCGCAAGAGGCTCCCGGTAGTGGCTCGCTGCCGCGAATATACGGCATCTGCACCGCGTTCGGACAATGCTCAGCGGAGCCTTGCCCGGTCTGCGCATCCACCCAAGCTTGGACGATATTTTCTGGCTGCGGCGTCTCCAGCGACATAGGGTCAGCCTTGGCCATGAAGCTTGCCCACACTTGCAAGGCACCGCTGGCACCGGTCAGGGGCGTCGTCCCATTGTCGTCGCGGCCCATCCATACGACCGCCAGCAAGTCCTGGCTGAACCCGGCAAACCAGCTGTCACGCGAATCGTTGCTGGTGCCGGTCTTGCCCGCCACCGCCAGCGAGCCCGGCAATTGGTTATAGACCGAGCTGCCGGTACCTTCTCGCATCACGCGCTGCATGGCATTTTGCACCAGATAAATAGCGCCCGGATCAAAACGCTGCTGAATCTGGAACGGGTAGCGCTTGAGCGGATCACCGTTGGCATCCAGCACGCTACGAATCGAACGCAACGGGGTATTGAAGCCGCCATTGGCCAAGGTTTGATACATGCCCGCCACTTCCATTGGGCTCAAGCTTCCCGCCCCGAGCAGCATCGATGGATACGCCGGCCACTTGCGCGTCACCCCCAGGCGCTCGAGGGTTTTCAGTACATTGGGCACGCCCACTTCCAGGCCCAGCCGAGCGGTGGCCAGGTTGTAGGACTTGGCCAGGCCCTGATAGAGATAAATGGTGCCGTGGGACTTGCGATCGTAGTTTTGCGGTTTCCAGACCTGCCCGTCCTGGCCTGTCACTGAGAAAGACTCATCGTCGATCAGGCTGGTCAGGGTGTACTGGCTGGGTCGCTCCAGAGCGGTGAGATAAACCGCGGGCTTGACCAGCGAACCTATTGGTCGCACCGCATCCAGAGCGCGGTTGTAACCCGCGAAACGCGGCTGACGGCTACTGATCAGCGCTTGCAGCTCACCGGTTTCCGGGTTGGTGACCACCATCGCCGCCTCGACATCATCGATGCCCTTGCGGTTGCCCAGACGCTTGAAGGTCTCGGCTAGCGACTCTTCGGCCTTGAGCTGCACCAGCGGATCGAAGCTGGTGAAGATGCGCAGACCTTCCTCGGTCAGGTCCTGCTCGTGGTAATCCTCACGCAACTGACGTTTTACCAGGTCGAGAAAGCCCGGATAGGAGCTATCGGCCAGGCTTCCGCGCCGGGTCACGCCCAGCGGCTGCTGCTTGGCCTTGACGATCAGTTCGGCATCGACCGAGCCCTGCTCGGCCAACAGGTCGAGCACCAGGTTGCGCCGGGCCAGCGCCCGTTCGGGCTGGCGGCGCGGATTGTAATAGGTCGGCCCTTTTACCATGCCGACCAGCAGGGCAACCTGATGCAATTTCAATTCAGAAAGAGGCTGACTGAAGAAGTACTGACTGGCCAGGCCGAAACCATGCACGGCGCGCTGGCCGTCCTGACCGAGAAACACCTCATTGAGGTAGGCCTCGAGAATCTCGCGCTTGTCGTAATGCAACTCCAGCAATAACGCCATCATTGCTTCGGTGGCCTTGCGGCTGAGGCTGCGCTCGTTGGTCAGAAAGAAGTTCTTCACCAACTGCTGGGTCAACGTGCTGCCGCCCTGACGCACCGCGCCGGCAGTGGTATTGACCCAAAAGGCCCGGGCAATCGACTTGGGCGATACGCCAAAGTGGTCGAAATAATCACGGTCTTCAACCGCGACCAGAGCGTCGACCAGATACGGCGGCACTTGATCAATCTGAATCAGGATGCGGTCTTCCTGATGGGCCGGATACAGTCCGCCGATCATCAAGGGTTCCAGGCGCACGACAGGCAAATCGCCGCCGCCGGCCAGCGTCATGCTGGCAATGTGTTCACCCGAAAAACGTACCCGAATATGTTGGGCAGCCTCAGCCCCCTCATAAAACTGGAAGCCTCGGGTGTTGAGCTCAACAGTATTACCGGCCACCGAGACAACACCCGGCCCGTGGACACTTTTATCGCGGCGATAACCGAGCGCATCGAGCTCCTTGAGGAAATCGGCCTGGCTCAGCTTTAGCCCACTGAACAGCTCCAATGGCCGCGCATACACCTTGGCGGGTACAGTCCAGCGCTTGCCGGAGAACTTCTCCTGCACCACGGCATCCAGGTAAATCGTAAAGGCGGCAAGAATGACCAGGCCAACCAGGCCCAGCTTGATAGCCCAACCGAGCCAGGGGCGTTTGCCACCGGAACGACGTTGTTGGGCACGAGGACGAGAAGTTCGGGAACGGTTCATGGCGGCGAATTATACGCACTTAATCCACAGCGCAAAGGCGAGCCATCGGCCCGCGCTGTGGATAAGTCAAAGGTAGGGTTGATCAACCGGAAGCGATCATCAAGGCTGAGAGCTTCCAACGGCGCTGCTATGACGCTGGAAACACCACGGAGTTTCCTCGATCGTGCCGGCACGTTCATAATGCCGCCCTTTTCCCTAGTTGCAACGCAAGGACTGACCGTGAGCCAAGCCCTGATCACCGCCCTGCAGAACCCCGCCCTCTATCCGCATCCGGTGGATGGCTTCCAGGTTATCGAGACGCATATCTCCTGGGTTCTGCTCACCGGCCCGTTCGCCTATAAAATCAAGAAGCCGGTAAATTTCGGCTTCCTGGATTTCACTAGCCTGCAAGCCCGGCAACACTTTTGCCATGAGGAGTTGCGCTTGAACCAGCGCCTGGCGCCCGATCTGTATCTACAGGTGTTGCCGATCAGCGGCAGCGTGGAGGCACCGCAGCTCGGTAACACTACCGCCCCGGCATTCGAATATGCGCTGCAAATGCGCCAGTTCCCGCAAAGCCAACTGCTGGGCGAAATGCATGCTCGGGGAGAGCTCGGCAGCGCGCACATTGATGATCTGGCCGAACAAATCGCCCAGTTCCACCAGCACGCCCCGCAAGTGCCGGCCAGCCATGTGCTGGGCACCCCGGATGCGGTCATGGAACCGGTGCTGCAGAATTTCGAACAGATCCGCCCACTGCTCGACGATGCGGCAGACCTGCACCAACTCGAGGCCCTGGAACAATGGGCGCACTGCAGCTTCACGCGCCTGCGGCCGCTGCTGGCCGAACGCAAGGCGCAGGGCTTCATCCGCGAATGCCATGGTGACATTCACCTGGGCAATGCCACCTTGCTCGACGGCCGGGTGGCCTTGTTCGACTGCATCGAATTCAATGAGCCATTCCGCCTGATCGACGTCATTTCGGACTCCGCGTTCCTGGCCATGGACCTGGAAGCACGCGGGCTCAAGTCGCTGGCCCGACGCTTCGTTAACCGCTGGCTGGAGTTGACCGGCGATTACGCAGCCCTTGATCTGCTTAATTTCTACAAGGCCTACCGCGCCCTGGTGCGCGCCAAGGTCAGCCTGTTTGGCCTCGCACATGCACAGGATGACGAGCAACGGGACGCCATCCTTGCCGAATATCGCCGCTATGCAGCGTTGGCGGAAGATTACAGCGCCATTCCTTCACGCTTTCTGGCCATTACCCATGGCGTCTCTGCCGTGGGTAAAAGCCATGTATCGATGCGCCTGGTCGAGGAACTCGGCGCCATCCGCCTGCGTTCCGATATTGAGCGCAAGCGGCTGTTCGGGGAGCAAGGGCAGGCTGACCAGGGGCAGCTGAATGCCGGCATCTATGGCAAAGACGCCAGTCTCGCAACTTACCTGCGCCTGCACGAGCTTGCCGGCGCGGCCTTGCGGGCGGGTTTTCCCGTCGTGCTGGACGCCACCTACCTCAAGCTTGAGCAGCGCAGTGCCGCCTGCCGGGTGGCCGAAGCTTGTGGTGTGCCCTTCCTGATTCTCGATTGTCAGGCTCCCGATGCGTTACTGGCCAGCCGCCTGCAATCGCGCCAGCAAGAAGCCCAGGATCCGTCCGATGCCACCCTCGCGGTCGTCCAGGCGCAGCAGGCCAGCCGTGATCCTCTGAGCGAGGCGGAGCAGCCCAATCGCCGCCTGATCGACACGCAGGACGACCAGAGCCTGGATGCGCTGATCGGCGCCTTGCGCCAGCATTTGCCGGGACTCTGATCCGGACGCGGGCGGTCACCGCCCGCAGGCCCCCTGCAACCCTCGCTAACGCCGCTACACTTGCCGGAAGCTTTCCGCACTCGGCAAGGAGGCACGATGAACGATGAATTGCAGCGGCTGAAAAACCTCGGCAAGACGTCGGCGCAATGGCTGCATGCCGCCGGCATTCACAATGCAGAGGATCTGCGCCGCCTGGGCGCGGTAGAGGCCTATCGGGCTGTCCGTGCCCGAGGATTTCGGGCTTCACGGGTCCTGCTGTATGCCATCGAGGGTGCGCTGCTGGATATTCACTGGAACAAGCTGCCCAGTGAACACAAGGCCGCTCTCAACCATCAGCTGGAAAACCCCTCGCACCAGCACACACGCACATCCGCCAGCACTGGGTCAGCAACCACAGGAATCTCAGCAGAACAGAAAAACGCCGACGGATGCAGTTGACTCTCAAATGATAATGTTTATTATTACCAGTAACTGATCGCGAGATCAGCCGGTAAGCTGAGAGCACAAGCGGGCTCTTCAGACTATCTCCTCATCAGGCTAATCACGGTTTTGACCCGGCTCTTGCCGGGTCTTTTTTTTGCCGGCGAGATCAGGATGCCTCGAGCCGGGGTTGACTAACGGCTTGTCTGGCGCAGCTGCACACAGTGGTCCTGTTCCGGCTGGGCCGGGGTGTACCAGACGTAATCCGCTTGCTGCGCCGTCAGACGCTCACCCACTTCGGCCAGAATCAACACTCGCGTTGCGCCCTGCGCGTCCAGGTCGTCCAGATGCAGAGGAATCCCCAGATCGCGTCGCACATGAAAGCTGCCGGCCAACAGCAAAGCCGGCTGCGGCGCCGCCAGCAGACGGTCGGCCATACGTCGATCGCGTTGTTGCTGTACGGCGACCATGGCGGGTAATTGCGCTTCGGGAAGCAAATCACAGTGCGAACGGCGTACCTGCGCCAGTAACGCCTCGCGCACAGACGGCGCGGTCGACCGGACACCGCTCAGCGGTGGCGCAGCTCCGGTATAGATGGACATCACCTCCGAGCGGTCCAGATTGGCGGCCAACACCGGATAAGACTGCTGCAGGGCATAGCTCACCACCTCGCCATAAAGCGCCCAAGGCCAGCCCTTTTCCCATTCGAGCGCTGCGGGCAAATCGCTCGGCAACCGGCCTTGCGCCTGCATCTCACGCACCCCATCAACTTTGGCCTGTTGCGCTGGAACCAGCATTTCCAGCAACAGGCTGCCCTGCCGGCGCTGCATTGCCAACGCCTGCACCAACCAGAGCTGCAAGGTATGGTGATCGGGATTATCGTGACGTTCGCCAATCAATACCCGATCGGCGCTCGCCAGTTGGCCGACCAGTTGCTCGGGGCTCAAGCGCTCGCCGCTGCGCAGGTCGAGGATTATCCCCAGCTCGGAATGCTCGCGCCCTTCCGGGCTCTGCCATTCGGGCAGCGACGGCAGCGACTGACAGGCAGTGAGCAGCGCCATGGCCAACATCAACAGGATACGCATGAGAACTCCTTTCTGAAGACGACGGCGGAGTCCATCCACCATGACCAAACACCCCCGCGGTATCGTGGATCGACGCTCCGTAGGATACAGACCGTTTCGACTGACAAAGAGTAACGTGCGAAAGCACCAATGAAAGCCAGGCACACTGGCCGCACGCCCCGCCTCAGCAGATAATCGCCGGCCTGCCGTTGGAGATTCCCATGTTATTTCTATGTGCCAGCCACGAACTGCCTGAAGGCCAAAGCCGGGGTTTTACCCTCACCCAGCTGAAACTGCTGGTGGTGCGCCGCGAAGGACAGGTGTACGCCTACGAAAATCGCTGCCCGCACCGCGGCATTCCGCTGGAATGGCAAGCCGACCAGTTCCTCGATGAGAGCGGCAGCCTGATCCAGTGCGCCACCCATGGCGCTCTGTTCCTGATCGAATCGGGCGAATGCGTCTCGGGACCTTGCGCCGGCCAGGAACTCTCGCTGATTCCCTGCCGCGAAGACGATCGGGGGATCTGGGTCGATCCCTAAGGCCGCCAAACCCTGGCTCCTTACAGGTACACCGGCAAAGGATGCGTCAGCTGAATGCCTTGCGGCGACAACGTCGCCCCATACGCCAGCACTTCCACGCCATCGTTGACTGCCTGCCGCAGCGCCTCGGCGTAGGCCGGGTCGATTTCGCCAGCCGGGCGCACTGCATCGATGCCGGAGAGGTTCACGCAATACAGCTGCACGGCTCGAATGCCGTCGCGCGCCAGTGCGGCCAGCTCGCGCAGGTGTTTGGCGCCACGCAGGGTCTGCGCATCGGGAAAGGCGGCGACCGGCGTGTCGGCAAAACCCAGCGTGACGCTCTTCACCTCGACGAACGCAGGTCCTGCGGCATAGTCGAGGCGAAAATCCACTCGGCTGTTCTCGACGCCATAGCCCACTTCACGCTTGAGCGCGTCGAACCCGGCCAGTTCGGTGATGACGCCCCCACGCAACGCCTCCTCCACCAGCGCATTGGCACGCGCCGTGTTGACGCAGGCAAGTCGACCTTGGGGCGTTTCGCTCAATTCCCAGGTGCCCGGCAGCTTGCGCTTTGGATCATTGGAGCGACTGAACCAGACCCGCCCACCCGGCTCCATGCAATTGAGCATTGAGCCGGTGTTGGGGCAATGAATGCACAGCTCTTCACCCGCCTCGGTGCGGATGTCGGCAAGAAAGCGTTTGTAGCGGCGCAGCAGGCGCGCCTCTTCAAGGGGCGGATCAAAGCGCATCGGGTTGCCAGCTCTTGATACCGCGAGCAATGCGCTCGACGGCCTGCTCCAGGCGCGGCAGGCTTTGCGTGTAGGAAAACCGCACATGGCGGCTGGCCAGATGACGACCAAAATCAATTCCCGGCGTCACCGCCACATACTCGGTTTCGATCAGGTGCTGGCAGAAGTCGTAGGCGTTGCCGCCAAAGGCCGACATGTCCGCATAGAGATAGAAGGCACCCTCCGGCTCGACATCAATCTTGAAGCCCAAATCGCGCAAGGCCGGCAGCAGGTAATCGCGGCGCCGTGCAAATTCGCCGCGCCGCGCTTCGAGAATGTCCAGCGTCGCTGGCTCGAAACAGGCCAGAGCCGCGTACTGGGACATCGACGGCGCGCTGATGTAGAGGTTTTGCGCCAGTTTTTCCAGGTCGGCCACGGCATTTTCCGGCGCCACCAGCCAACCCAGACGCCAGCCGGTCATGCCGAAGTACTTGGAGAAGCTGTTCAGCACGAAGGCATCGTTATCCACTTCCAGCACGCTGGGCGCATCCATGCCATAGGTCAGCCCGTGGTAGATCTCATCCACCACCAGATGCCCACCCTTGTTTCTGAGCGACGCCGACAGCGCGCTCAGTTCATCGCGGTGCAGCACCGTGCCGGTGGGGTTGGCCGGCGAGGCGACCAGGGCACCGACACTGTCGGTATTCCAGAAACGATCCACCAGATCCGCGGTCAGTTGATAACGTTCCTGTGGACCGACCGGCACCAGTTGCGCGTCGCCCTCCACCAGGCGTAAGAAGTGTCGGTTGCACGGATAGCCCGGATCAGCCAGCAGCCAGTGCTTGCCGGGGTCGACCAAGAGGCTGCTGGCCAGCAGCAAGGCGCCGGAACCGCCGGGTGTTACCAGGATGCGGGCGGGGTCGATATCCAGGCTGTAGCGTTGGGCGTAGAAGCCGGCAATCGCCTCGCGCAGCTGTGGCAGCCCGCGCGCCGAGGTGTAGCGCGTCTGCCCGGCGCCGAGCGCGGCCTGGCCAGCGGCGACGATCGGCGCGGCCGTGGTGAAGTCCGGCTCGCCGATTTCCAAATGAATGACGTCATGCCCGGCGGCCTGCAACGCGTTGGCACGGGCAAGCAAGGCCATGACATGAAAGGGTTCGATCGCGCGGCTGCGTGCGCTGAAGGAGCTGACCATAGAAAAGACACCTACTCTGGGCGCAAAAAGGGGATTCTACCCAACCGGCGCAGTAACGGGCACTCGGCAATGGGCGTGGGAGTAGCGCAGCCCGAACCGATCTGGTAAGTTCGCCCGCTTGCAACGCGCGGGGCCGGAGATCACTTCGGGAAAGGACACTACCTGCGTAGTGAATTTGAGAGAGCGAGAGGCGGACATCCATGCCCACCAAAGCAAAAGCCAAAGAACAGAACAGCCAGTTGAACCGTGGCTTCGTGCCCTATAAAGAGGGTAAGGGTGAGGAGTACATGAGCGATGAAATGCGCGCGCATTTCACTGCCATCCTCAACAAGTGGAAAATGGAGCTGATGCAGGAAGTGGATCGCACCGTGACCCACATGCAGGACGAAGCCGCCAATTTCCCCGACCCCGCAGACCGCGCCAGCCAGGAAGAAGAGTTCAGCCTGGAGCTGCGCACCCGCGATCGTGAGCGCAAGTTGATCAAGAAGATCGACGAAACCCTCACCCTGATCGAGGACAATGAATATGGCTGGTGCGATTCCTGCGGCGTGGAGATTGGTATTCGCCGCCTGGAAGCCCGCCCCACCGCCACGCTGTGCATCGATTGCAAGACTCTGGCGGAAATCAAGGAAAAGCAGATCGGTTCCTGATCTGCACATCGGGGCGCTTCGGCGCCCCGTTTGATTTGTAATCACCGGCATGTCCAGCCTTCCTTCCCGCTACGTCGGGCGCTTCGCGCCGACACCCAGCGGCTTCCTGCATTTCGGCTCACTGGTCGCCGCCCTGGCGTCCTACCTCGACGCTCGCGCTTGTGGCGGTCGCTGGCTGGTGCGCATGGAAGATCTTGACCCACCCCGTGAGGTGCCCGGCGCCCAGTCCGCCATTCTGCGCACCCTGGAGAATTACGGCTTCGAATGGGACGGTGAGCTGCTGCGCCAGAGCGGTCGACATGAGGCCTATGCCGAAGTAGTCGAACGTCTGCTGCAGCAAGGGCTGGCCTATGCCTGCACCTGTTCGCGCAAAGAGCTGGAGGGCCAGCCAGTCTATCCCGGCACCTGCCGCAACGCGCAGCATGATCGGCATAACGCGGCCATCCGCATTCGCGTGCCGGAGCTGGAATACCACTTCATCGACCGGCTCCAAGGTGAGTACTGGCAGCATCTGGGTCGCGACGTTGGCGACTTCATCATCCAACGGCGCGACGGCCTGTATGCCTATCAATTGGCCGTGGTCGTGGATGACGCCCTGCAGGGCGTGACCGACATTGTGCGCGGTGCCGACCTGCTGGATAACACCCCGCGGCAACTGTATCTGCAGGAACTGCTCGGCCTGCCCCAGCCACGCTACCTGCACATACCGCTGTTAATCCAGCCGGACGGCCACAAGCTCGGCAAGTCCTTCCGCTCTCCGCCCCTGCCCACCGACCAGGCCGCGCCCCTGTTATGCCGCGCCCTGCGCGCCCTCGGCCAACCCGTCCCGGACGAGCTGGCACACAGCCTGCCGGGCGATGTACTGGCCTGGGGTATTGCCCACTGGGATGCCACGCTGATTCCCCACCGCGCCACCCTGGCCGAAGCCGAGCTGCACTGAGTCAATTCCATGCAATCTCGTAGAGGCTAATTGCGAGCGATTGCCGACGCCATGAAGCCATGAATCACCAGCACGCTGGCTTCTGCATGGTGTGCGTTGCCCACCTCTTCCCGGGGACGGCGCCATGACAAAGCTGCAATTTAGGCGCGCAACGCTTATAACGTCAGCCAATAGCCCTGAGCCGCCTGAGCCTCTATGTACATCTATCGTCTGGTCCTGCTTCTGGTAGTGGGCATCTACCTGTTCTCACCCGCGATCATGGATTGGTGGATCCAACCCCACGGCGCCTGGTATCGCCCGTACCTGCTGTGGCTGATCCTGATCGTGGTGACCTTTTTGCTGCTGAGCCAACGCGATGCCGATGAGCTTTAACCTGAGTCAACTGCTGCTGATCAGCGCCCTCTATCTGCTGGCCCTGTTCAGCGTCGCCTGGTTGAGCGAACGCGGCGTGGTGCCGCGCTGGATGGTCCGCCACCCGCTGACCTACACCCTGTCGCTGGGCGTCTACGCCAGCGCCTGGGCCTTTTATGGCTCGGTCGGATTGGCCTACCAGTATGGCTACGGCTTCCTGGCCTGCTACCTGGGGGTGACCGGTACGTTCTTGCTCGCCCCGGTGCTGCTGTATCCGATCCTGCGCATCTCACGCACTTATCAGCTGTCTTCCCTGGCTGACCTGTTCGCCTTTCGCTTTCGCAGCAGTTGGGCCGGCGGACTCACCACTCTGTTCATGCTGCTAGGCATCCTGCCGCTGCTGGCCTTGCAGATGCAGGCCGTAAGCGATGCCATCGGCATTCTTACCCGCGAGCCGCTGCATGACCGCGTCGCGCTGAGTTACTGCGCACTGATCATCCTGTTCACCATTCTGTTCGGCGCCCGCCATGTGTCGCCTCGGGAGAAACACACCGGCCTGGTGTTCGCCATGGCCTTCGAGTCGACGGTCAAACTGGTCGCCCTGCTCAGCATCGGCCTGTATGCGCTGTATCAGGTGTTTGATGGCCCACAAGGGCTGGAAACCTGGCTGCTGACCAATCAGGAAGCGCTCAATACGCTGTATACCCCGCTGCAGGAAGGTCCGTGGCGCACCCTGCTGCTGGTGTTCTTTGCCTCGGCGATCGTCATGCCGCACATGTACCACATGACCTTTACCGAAAACCTCAACCCGCGCACCCTGGTCAGCGCCAGCTGGGGACTGCCGCTGTTCCTGCTGCTGATCAGCCTGCCCGTGCCGCTGATCCTGTGGAGCGGCCTCAAGCTGGGGGTAAACACCAACCCGGAATATTTCACCCTGGGCGTGGGCCTTGCGCTCAACAGCGAAACCCTGGCGCTGCTGGCTTATATCGGTGGCCTGTCCGCCTCCAGCGGCCTGATCATCGTTTCCACCCTGGCCCTGTCGGGCATGGCGCTCAACCATCTGGTCCTGCCGGTTTATCAACCCACTGCGGCGGGCAACATCTATCGCTGGCTGAAATGGACCCGACGCGCGCTGATTACCGCCATCATTCTCGGCGGTTATGGCTTTTATCTGCTGTTAGGCTCCAAGCCCAACCTGGCCAACCTGGGCATCGTCTCCTTCGTCGCCACCCTGCAGTTCCTACCCGGCGTACTCTCGGTGCTGTATTGGCAAACCGCCAACCGACGCGGTTTTATCGCGGGCCTGTTGGCCGGTTTCGCCGTCTGGACAGTCACCATGCTCTTGCCGCTGATCGGCAACTTGCAGGGCTTCTACATGCCCTACCTGGACATCGTCTATGTACTGGACGACACCAGCTGGCACCTGGCAGCCATTACCTCACTGACCGCCAATGTGCTGTTCTTCACGCTGATCTCCTTGTTCAGCGACCCCAGCGCCGAGGAGCAAAGCGCCGCCGAAGCCTGCGCGGTGGATAACGTGCGTCGCCCGCAACGCCGGGAGCTTCTCGCCACCTCGCCGCAGGATTTTGCCGCCCAGTTGAGCAAGCCGCTCGGGGCCAAGGCAGCGCAGCGCGAAGTCGAGCACGCGCTTAGCGACCTGCAGCTCCCCTTCGACGAACGCCGCCCCTACGCCCTGCGCCGCCTGCGCGACCGGATCGAAGCCAACCTGTCCGGCTTGATGGGCCCAAGCTTTGCCCAGGAAATCGTCGAGACCTTCCTGCCTTATAAATCCAGCAGCGAAGCTTATGTCTCCGAGGACATCCACTTCATCGAAAGCCGCCTGGAGGACTATCGCTCACAGCTCACCGGCCTGGCCGCCGAACTTGACAGCCTGCGCCGCTTCCACCGGCAGACGCTGCAGGATCTGCCGGTGGGCGTCTGTTCGCTGGCCAAGGATCGGGAAATTCTCATGTGGAACCACTGCATGGAAGAGCTCACCGGGATCGCCGCCCAACACGTACTGGGCGAACGTCTTTCGGCCATCGACGAACCCTGGCGCAGCCTGCTGACCGACTTCATCGACAGCCCAGCCGAGCACCTGCACAAGCACCGCCTGAGCGAAGACGGAGAAAATCGCTGGCTGAACCTGCACAAGGCGGCTATCGAAGAGCCACTGGCCTCGGGCAACAACGGCCTGGTGCTGCTGGTCGAAGACCAGACCGCCACCCGCGCTCTGGAAGACAAACTGGTGCATTCCGAGCGCCTGGCCAGCATTGGCCGCCTGGCCGCTGGCGTTGCCCATGAAATCGGCAATCCGATTACCGGCATCGCCTGCCTGGCCCAGAACCTGCGGGAGGAACGCGACGAAGACGGCGAAATCCGTGAGATCAGCCAGCAAATCATCGACCAGACCAAACGCGTGTCGCGCATCGTCCAGTCACTGATGAATTTTGCCCATGCCGGCGCCCTGCACAGCAATAACGAAGCCGTCAGCCTGGCGGCTATCACCCACGAAGCCATTGGCCTGCTGCAACTCAACCGGCGTAACGCCGCGGTGCAGTTCTTTAACCTGTGCGCCCCGGAGCACTGCGTTGAAGGTGACCCGCAACGCCTGGCCCAGGTGCTGATCAACCTGCTGAGCAATGCTCGCGACGCCATGCCTGAGGGCGGCATCATCCGCATCGGCAGCGAGGCCGACGAACACACCGTGACCCTGATCGTCGAGGACCAGGGCAGCGGTATTCCCAAAGCCATCATGGACCGGCTGTATGAGCCATTCTTTACCACCAAGGACCCCGGCGCCGGCACCGGTCTGGGCCTTGCGCTGGTCTATTCCATTGTGGAAGAGCATTATGGACAGATCATTATCGACAGTCCGGTCGACCCCGAGAGCCAGCGTGGCACCCGTTTCCGGGTGACCTTGCCTCGCCATGTCGCAACGACCTCCGCCCCGTCCTGAGCCGTCGAGAAAGAGAGAGAACCGTACTCAATGCCGCACATCCTGATCGTCGAAGACGAAACCATCATTCGCTCCGCCCTGCGCCGCCTGCTGGAGCGCAACCAGTACGAAGTGAGCGAGGCGGGCTCCGTGCAAGAAGCCCAGGAGCGCTTTCGCATTCCGGATTTTGACCTGATCGTCAGCGACCTGCGCCTCCCCGGCGCCCCAGGCACCGAGCTGATCGGATTGGCCAAGGGTGCGCCCGTGCTGATCATGACCAGCTATGCCAGCCTGCGCTCGGCAGTGGATTCGATGAAGCTTGGCGCGGTGGACTACATCGCCAAGCCCTTCGATCACGATGAAATGCTCCAGGCGGTGGCGCGCATTCTGCGTGAACGCGAGCAACGCGCCAGCAGCACCGAGCCCCCCGCCAAACCAGCCGCCCGCAACGAGAAGCCGGCCGGCAATGGCGAGATCGGCATCATCGGCTCAAGCCCGGCCATGGAAGACCTGTTCGGCAAGATCCGCAAGGTCGCGCCTACCGATTCCAACGTGCTGATCCAGGGTGAATCCGGGACCGGCAAGGAACTGGTGGCCCGTGCTCTGCACAACCTGTCGCGGCGCGCCAAGGCACCGCTGATCTCGGTGAACTGCGCAGCCATTCCGGAAACCTTGATCGAGTCCGAGCTGTTCGGCCACGAAAAGGGCGCCTTCACCGGCGCCAGCGCCGGGCGCGCCGGACTGGTGGAGGCCGCGCACGGTGGCACTCTGTTTCTCGACGAGATTGGCGAGCTGCCGCTGGAAGCTCAGGCCCGCTTGCTGCGCGTACTGCAGGAGGGCGAGATTCGCCGGGTCGGCTCTGTGCAGTCGCAGAAGGTCGACGTCCGCCTGATCGCAGCCACTCACCGCGACTTGAAGAATCTGGCCAAGACCGCCCAGTTCCGTGAAGACCTGTATTACCGCTTGCACGTCATTTCACTGAAACTGCCGCCACTGCGAGAGCGGGGCGCCGACGTCAGCGAAATCGCCCACACGCTGCTGGCTCGCCAGGCCGCGCAAATGGGGCGCGAAGACCTCAGGTTCACCATCGATGCGGAACAGGTGATTCGCCATTACGCCTGGCCCGGTAACGTGCGTGAACTGGAGAACGCTATCGAGCGGGCGGTGATTCTCAGTGAAGGCCCGGACATTTCCGCCGAGCTGCTGGGCATCGATATCGAGTTGGACGATCTGGATGATCTGGACGACGGTCTCTCCTCCCGCCCGTCAATGAGCGTCAGCACCAACGAACCGACCGAGAACCTGTCGCTGGAGGATTATTTCCAGCACTTCGTCCTCGAGCATCAGGACCACATGACCGAAACCGAATTGGCGCGCAAGCTGGGCATCAGCCGCAAATGCCTGTGGGAACGCCGTCAACGTCTGGGGATTCCACGCCGTAAGGCAGGCGCGACCAGCGGCTCCTGATCGATGCGGTAACACATAGGCTTGCCCACAAAAGTGTTACCTGCGCCACTCAAACGTAACGAAACCGGGTTTCAAAGTAACGGAGCCCGGTTTTTTTCTGCCTTCCAAAAGCCATGCAATTTAGCTAAACCATTGAAATATAAGAGATTTACTAATCTTGGCACGGCTTCTGCTACACCCTAAGCACAACAACAATAAAAACCACACATCCATAGAATAAAAACAACACGTAACGACTCCAGCACAATAACGACAACAAGGCGGAGGCGCAGCTAACCGATTCTTTTGGAGACTTGCTTTTGGGGACTCCCCAACAACCGGATCGAGAACAATAAAACTGTCACCAGGCAGCGCCGAACAGGTTGGATCCTTTGATCAAAGCAGCACCAGCATCCAAAGCAATCCGTTTGCTATTGACTCCCGATCGGGAGGCATCCAAGGCCAACAAGAGCCCACGATGCACCGGACAACAAGAACAACAAGGCCGGACAATAACAACAACAAACAAGCAACAATTCTTCTGGGGGAGCTGCGGCTCCCCCTGTCAATTCCGCTTGCGCAACCCTATTCGTTCCCCATCCCCCCTCCCGGTGCTAGAATCCTCGGCCATCCGGTGGTTATTGCCCTTCTGGCTGCCCCTTCTTATTCGCAAAACAGTTGCCGTCCCATGCTGAAGAAGCTGTTCAAGTCTTTTCGTTTTCCCCTGCGCCGCGCCGCGCATCCTCGCACCACCCCTGAAGTGCTCAGCAGTCGCCAGCACTCGCTGACACGCTCGCGCATCAGCCGCAATGCGGTCAATGTGGTCGAGCGCCTGCAGCAGGCCGGCTACCAGGCTTATGTAGTAGGCGGCTGCGTACGCGACCTGCTCTTGAACCTGCCTCCCAAGGATTTCGATGTGGCCACCAGCGCCACGCCTGAACAAGTGCGCGCGGAGTTTCGCAACGCCCGCGTGATTGGCCGACGCTTCAAGCTGGCCCATGTGCATTTCGGACGCGAGATCATCGAGGTCGCCACCTTCCGCGCCAACCACCCGCAAGCCGATGATGACGAGGAAGAAAACAACTCCCACTCGGCGCGCCACGAAAGCGGCCGCATCCTGCGCGACAACGTCTACGGCACGCTGGAAGACGATGCCCAGCGCCGCGACTTCACCATCAATGCCCTGTACTACGACCCCCGTACCGAGCGCATTCTCGATTACGCCCAGGGCGTACACGACATCAAGAACCGGCTGGTGCGCCTGATCGGCGATCCTGAACAGCGTTACATGGAAGACCCGGTGCGCATGCTGCGTGCCGTGCGTTTCGCCGCCAAGCTCGACTTCGCCATCGAACGGCACAGCGCTGGACCCATCCGCCGCCTGGCACCGCTGCTGCGTGACATTCCCGCCGCCCGCCTGTTTGAAGAAGTGCTCAAACTGTTCCTCGCGGGACGGGCCGAGCGCACCTTCGACCTGTTGATCGAGTTTGACCTGTTTGCCCCGCTGTTTCCCGCCAGCGCTGCAGCCCTCAAAGAGCAGCCTGAATACGCCGACAAACTGATCCGCCAGGCGTTGATTAATACCGATGAGCGCATTCGCCTGGGTAAGCCGGTCACCCCCGCCTTTCTGTTCGCCACGCTGCTCTGGCCCGCCCTGCCCGCTCGCGTGCTGGACATGCAGGAGCGTGGCATGCCGCCCATTCCGGCCATGCAGGAAGCGGCCCACCAGCTGATCAGCGAGCAGTGCCAACGCATTGCCATTCCCAAGCGTTTCACCCTGCCGATTCGCGAAATCTGGGACATGCAGGAACGCCTGCCTCGCCGTCACGGCAAACGCGCCGACGTGCTGTTGGAAAACCCGCGCTTTCGCGCCGGCTACGATTTCCTGTTGCTGCGTGAAAGCGCTGGCGAGCAAACCGACGGCCTCGGTGACTGGTGGACCGATTACCAGGAAGTCAGCGACAGCGAGCGACGCAATATGATTCGCGCCCTGAGCAGCAAGGACGAGCGCAGCGGCGCGCCCCGCAAACGTCGCCGCAGCGGTGGACGCAAGCGCCGTCCCGAACCGGGCGGCAACCCGACAGGCGAGTGACATGGAGCGGGTATATATCGGTCTGGGCAGTAATCTCGAGCAGCCCCTGCAGCAGTTGCGCGCGGCGCTCGCAGCCCTGGCAGAACTCCCGCAAACCCGACTCGACGGCGTGTCTTCTTTTTATGCCAGCGACCCGCTCGGCCCACCTGATCAGCCACGTTATGTGAATGCCGTGGCAGCCCTGGATACCGAACTGGCGCCCCTGCAGCTACTGGATGCCCTGCAGCGCATCGAGCAACAGCAGGGCCGGGTACGCAAAGCCCAGCGTTGGGGACCGCGCACGCTGGATTTGGATATCCTGCTTTTCGGTGATCGCCAACTGCACGACGAGCGCCTGACCGTGCCCCACTACCATATGCATGCGCGGCCCTTCGTCCTTTATCCGCTGGCCGAGATCGCTCCTGAACTGCACCTACCCGATGGTCGTCCGCTCAGCACCCTGCTGGATCAGTGCCCATTTCAGGGCCTGGAGCGGTTGCCAGCAGTTGCGCAAAGCGGATAACCGCTGTGAATTCGAGTAACACCCGCAATTGACTTCGCGCCTGCCCATCACGACTATAAGCGTCCCAATGCCCAGTACCGGCACCTCATAACGTGCCGACCCAGAGCGCCCGCGGCCCGCGAAACGCTCTGCGAAGAGGACTCACCATGCCCGCTATCACCCTGACCACCTTGCAAAGCCTGAAACAGAAAGGCGAAAAAATCGTCATGCTGACGTGCTATGACGCGACCTTCGCCGCTGCTGCGAACGCCGCCGGCATCGAAATGCTGCTGATCGGCGACTCGCTTGGCATGGTCCTGCAAGGTCACGACAGCACCCTGCCGGTCAGCGTCGGCGACATTGCCTACCACACGGCCAGCGTCAAACGCGGCAATCAGGATGCACTCATCGTCGCAGACTTGCCGTTCATGGCCAACGCCTCGCTTGAGCAAACCCTGCTCAACAGCGCCGAGCTGATGAGGGCCGGTGCGCACATGGTCAAGGTGGAAGGCGCTGGCTGGCTCGCCGAGCCCATTCGCCAACTGGCGGACCGCGGCATTCCCACTTGTGTGCACCTGGGGCTGACCCCGCAAACTGTCAACGTGCTTGGCGGCTACAAAGTGCAAGGTCGCAGCGAAGCCCAGGCCCGCCAGCTACGCGCCGATGCCATTGCTCTTGAACAGGCCGGTGCGGCCATGCTGTTGCTCGAATGCGTACCCAGCGACCTGGCCACCGAGATCAGCCAGTCGGTGTCGATTCCCGTGATTGGCATTGGCGCCGGTAGCGGCACAGATGGCCAGGTGCTGGTCCTGCACGACATGCTGGGGCTGTCACTGACCGGTCGCACGCCCAAGTTCGTGAAAAACTTCATGGCCGGCCAACCCAGCATTGTCGAGGCGCTGCGCGCCTACACCCAGGCCGTCAAGGCGGTCACTTTCCCGGCTCCCGAGCACGAATTCAGCGCATGAAAACCGTTACTACCGTTCATGAATTGCGCGCTGCCGTGGCCCAGGCCCGCAGCGCCGGCAAGCGCATCGCCCTGACACCGACCATGGGCAACCTGCACGAAGGCCACATTGCGCTGGTCCGGCAGGCCGCTGCCCACAGCGAGTTCGTGGTGGCGAGCATTTTCGTCAACCCGCTGCAGTTCGGGGCCAACGAAGACCTGGACACCTACCCGCGCACCCTCGCTGCCGACCAGGAAAAACTGGCCGCTGCCGGTTGCGCGCTGCTGTTCGCGCCCGGCGTCGCAGAAATGTATCCAAACGGGATGGATGACCAAACCCGGGTGGTGGTGCCCCGCGTAACCGAGGGTCTGTGCGGCGCCAGCCGTCCCGGCCATTTCGACGGTGTTTCCACCGTGGTCTGCAAACTGTTCAACATGGTCCAGCCCGATCTCGCGATCTTCGGCGAGAAGGATTACCAGCAATTGGCGGTGATCCGCACCATGGTCCGCGACCTGAACCTGCCGATCGAGATCCAGGGCACGCCCATCGTTCGCGCCGCCGACGGCCTGGCCTTGTCCTCGCGCAATGGCTATCTGGATGAAGCCCAGCGCCAGGCCGCGCCAGCGCTTTACCGCAGCCTGAACCACATCGGCAACGCCCTGGCCGCCGGTGCCAACGACTTCGCCACCTTGATTGCCGAAGCCAGAACACTCCAGGAACAGGCCGGCTTTCGCCCGGACTACCTGGAAATCCGCGAAGCCGAGACACTGCGACCGGCCACCCCTCAGGACCGGCAACTGGTGATTCTGGCTGCCGCTTACCTGGGCAGCACGCGTCTGATCGACAACCTGACCATCAATCGTTAATCCCCGCCTCGGCGCCCGATTGCCCACCTTGTCCGGTCACCGGGCTTGGGGCACACTCTGCCGCCGTTTTGCGGCACCTGATGAGGAAACCCCGTCATGCATGCCATCATGCTCAAGGCCAAACTGCACCGCGCCATCGTCACCCACGCCGTGCTGGACTATGAAGGCTCCTGCGCCATCGATGGCGACTGGCTGGACCTGTCCGGGATCCGCGAATACGAGCAGATCCAGCTGTATAACGTGGACAATGGCGAGCGCTTCACCACTTATGCGATTCGTGGCGAAGCCGGCTCAAGGATCATTTCCGTCAACGGCGCCGCAGCCCACAAGGCGGATGTCGGCCATCGCCTGATTATTTGCGCCTACGCCCACTACAGCGAAGCCGAACTGGACAGTCACCAGCCCCGCGTGTTGTACATCGGCGCAGATGGCGACCTGAGCCACACCAGCAACGCCATACCAGTCCAGCTGGCCTGACACCGGGGCGACCTTCGGTCGCCCCGAGGAACGCCCTCGGTGTTTGGCTCTCCAAGGGAAGTGGCGGTGCGACCATGCGCGCTGCCTGCAGGAATTTTCCGAACGCGCGAAGGTTCGCGCGCCACCGCACAGGAAGCCGGACATGGCGTACTACCAAACCCCACCCGATATCACCCGACTGCCTGCTTGGCAGGCACTGAGCGAACACCGCCAGGCCATGCGCGCGTTCAGCCTGCGCGAGGCGTTCGCCGAGCAACCGCAGCGCTTTACCGACTTCTCGCTGACCGCCTGCGGATTGTTCCTCGATTACTCGAAGAACCTGATCACCGAGGATACCGTCGCGCTGCTGATGCGCCTGGCCCGCGAGGCCGGCCTCGAAGACGCCATTCAGGCCCAACTGGACGGTGAAACCGTCAACGCCTCGGAACGCCGCCCTGCGCTGCACACAGCCCTGCGTCGCCCCATCGGTGAGCAGGTCCTGGTCAACGGCGAGGATGTGATGCCCGACGTGCACCGCGTGCTGGGGCAGATGACCGACCTGGTAGGACGAATCCATAACAACCTGTGGCGCGGCTACAGCGAAAAGAGCATTACCGATGTGGTGAACATCGGTATTGGCGGCTCCTTTCTGGGGCCGGAGTTGGTTTCCGAAGCCCTGTTGCCCTTCGCCCAGCGCGGCGTACGTTGCCATTACCTGGCGAATATCGATGGCAGCGAATTTCGCGAAGTAACCGCCCGGTTGAATGCCGAAACCACGCTGTTCATCGTCTCCAGCAAGTCCTTCAATACCCTGGAAACCCTTAAGAACGCCCAGGCGGCGCGCACCTGGTACCTGGCCAGCGGCGGCTCCGAAGAGAAGCTCTACCGGCACTTCATTGCCGTGACCAGCAACAGTCAGGCAGCCATCGATTTCGGCATTAGCGAAAAGAACATCTTCCCCATGTGGGACTGGGTGGGCGGGCGCTATTCACTGTGGTCGGCCATCGGTCTGCCCACTGCCCTGGCCATCGGCATGGCCAACTTCAAGGAGCTGCTGACGGGCGCCTACTGCATGGACCAGCATCTGCGCGATACACCGTTCGAGCAGAACATGCCCGTCCTGTTGGCCATGCTCAGCCTCTGGTACAGCAACTTCTGGGGCGCACAAAGTCACGCCTTCCTGCCCTACGACCACAACCTGCGCAACTTCGTCAAACACCTGCAGCAGTTGGACATGGAGTCGAATGGCAAGAGCGTGCGCCAAGACGGCAGCCCGGTCACCTGCAGCACAGGCCCGGTGATTTGGGGTGGCGTCGGCTGCAACGGCCAGCATGCGTACCATCAGTTGCTGCATCAGGGCACACAATTGATTCCGGCAGACTTCATCGTCCCGGTGGTCAGCTACAACCCGCTGGCCGATCACCATCATTGGTTGTATGCCAACTGCCTGTCGCAGAGCCAGGCGTTGATGCTCGGCAAGACCCGCGCCGAAGCCGAAGCCGAGCTGCGCGCCCAGGGCCTGCCGGACGAAGAAATCCAGCGCTTGGCGCCGCACAAAGTGATCCCCGGCAATCGACCGAGCAACACCCTGGTGGTCGAACGCATCGATCCGCGCCGTCTCGGCGCCCTGGTGGCGCTCTACGAGCACAAGGTCTTCGTGCAAAGCGCGCTTTGGGGCATCAACGCCTTCGACCAGTGGGGCGTGGAATTGGGCAAAGACCTGGGCCGCAACGTCTACCAGAGCCTGGTCGGCAGCCAGGACGCCAACGGTGAAGACGCCTCGACCCGAGGCCTGATCGAGTATTTCCGTAGCCGCCACCGGGGATGACGGCGGCATATGCAAGGGCGAAGGACGTGTGCAGCCGATCAGCTGTGCACCCAACCCGACGCCCTGCACGCCTGGCCTGCCTCTGCAGGCTACCCTGAGCTCACACGCAGGATGCTTCCACCGTCCATTTGCTGCTCTGGTCTGCGGGTCTCAGGCTAGAGCGCGAGGCCGTTTTTATGGAATACCTACGTCAACGCATTGAACGCCAGGTGCTCAGCCTCACCGGGCTGGCCTTGGGCGGTGTCGATTTCGAGAATCCCAAGGGCGATCCGGGCTTGTTCGGACCCGACTCAGCCTGCTGGAAGGTGCATAGCGATTTCACCTCGATGCTGATCGGTGGGGTTTCCGCCCTGATGCTACAGATGCTCCACCCACTCGCCCTTTCCGGCGTCTGGGACCACTCGAATTTTCGCCAGGACATGCTCGGCCGTTTGCGCCGCACCGGGCAGTTCATTTCCGGTACCACCTTTGCCAGTCGCGCCGACGCCGAGCGCCTGATCGCCCGAGTGCGACGCATCCATGACCACATCACCGGCGTCGCCCCCGATGGCCGTCCCTATGCCGCCAATGATCCTGCACTACTCACCTGGGTGCATGTAGCCGAGGTCTACAGTTTCCTGCAATCGCACCTGCGCTACCGCAATCCGGCGATGCCGGGCCATGAGCAGGATCGCTACTACGATGAAATCGCCCTGGTCGGTGAGCGCCTCGGTGCTCGCGACATCCCACGCACCCGTCAGCAAGTGGCCGACTATTTCCAGGCCATGCGCCCGCAGTTGCTGTGTGACGAGCGCTGCCGCGAAGTCATGCGCGTCCTGCTCAATGCGCCCGCCCCCAACACTCTGAGCAAACCGATGGGCGCCTTGATGCTGCGCGCCGGTATCGACTTGCTTCCCGGATGGGCCGCCGTCCAGCTGGGCTTTCATCAGGGCAATCGCCGGCGCTACTGGATACGCACCGCTGTATTGCATAGCGCCCCGGTGCTGCGCTGGGCTGTGCGCAATGGCTCGATCCACCGCGCACGACGCCGATTGGGCTTGCCCAATAGCTAATCGCCAGCCCGGCGGCGTGGCGCCGGGTTTTCTTGTAAAATGCGCACCTTCCCCTCCCGAGACCGCCGCGCATGCCCTCTCTTGACCAGGCGCTGCGCGCCGCCCTGGACGCTCGTCGCCCTTTGCTGGACGAACTGCACGCTCAAGGTACCGACTGCTACCGCCTCTTCCATGGCAGCCAGGAAGGCGTTCCCGGTCTGACCATCGACCGCTATGGCCCGCAACTGCTGATCCAGAGCTTTCACCAGCCTCTGGACATCGCTCTGCTGCCGAGGCTCAGCGCGCAGATCGACGCCTCTCTCGGCACATCGCTACTGATGGTCTACAACGATCGCTCCCAGGGCCATTCACGCATCGACCGCGCAGCCCATCAGCCGGAGCCGGCGGCGCTGGCTGAACTGGTCGGCCATGAATGGGGCCTCAACTACCGGGTGCGCGGTCGCCATGCGGGCCAGGACCCGCTGCTATTTCTCGACCTGCGCAACGCTCGCGGCTGGGTCAAACAGCACGCGGCTGGCAAGTCTGTACTCAACCTGTTTGCCTACACCTGCGGCGTTGGCCTGTGCGCCAGTGCGGGCGGCGCCAGCGAGGTATGGAATCTGGATTTCGCCGCCGGCAACCTGGCCGTCGGCAAGGAAAACGCGGCCCTCAACCCGCAATTGCCGGCCATGCGTTTTATTCAGTCCGATTATTTCTCGGCCATCCGCCAGCTCGCCGACCTGCCCATTGCCCACCGTCGCGGTCACCGCCTGCCCTCTTACGAACGACTGGAGCAACGCCAATTCGACTTGGTGTTTCTCGACCCGCCCGCCTGGGCCAAGAGCGCCTTTGGCACCGTCGACCTGCTGCGCGACTATCAAAGCCTGCTCAAGCCCGCGCTGTTGACCACTGCCGAAGGCGGCGTGCTGGTGTGCAGCAACAACCTGGCCAAAGTCGATATGGGTGAATGGCGCGATCAGGTCATGCGTTGCGCAAGCAAGCTGGGGAGACCGGTACGGGATTGCCAGCCGATTTTCCCGGCGGCGGATTTTCCGTCGAGAGACGGCCACGCACCGTTGAAAACCCTGATTTTGCACCTCTGAGGTTTTCACTCTGGCAACCGCCGGGAGAAGGAACCCGCCGCAACACATAATGGACCACCGTCATTCTGACTCTCTCAGGGCCTGCCATACTCGTGCCGTCTTTACTGGAATGAATGGCGCCGCTATGTCGAAAGGATTGATTCGTACCGGCTGGGTACTGCTGGTCGCGCTCTTGGTCTACAGCCTGATCGGCTTTCTGATTCTGCCGGGCATCGCCCTGCGCATTGCCAATCAGCAACTGGCCCAGTACGCCACGGTGCCGGCCACGCTGGAGCGCCTCGAATTCAATCCCTTTACGCTGACTCTGGATCTACACAACCTGCGGCTGGGGGAAGCCGAGGCACCCCAGGCAGCTTTCGAAGCGCTGCATGTGGACCTGGAATGGGACAGTCTGTGGCAGCGAACCCTGCACCTGGCTGACGTGCGCCTGCTGCGCCCCCACAGCGAAATCCTGTTTGCCAAGGACGGCAGCCTGAACCTGGCCCAGCTGTTTGAGCTACCCACCAGCGAAGCGCCCGAACCCGCCGAGACTGAACCCAGCGAACCCTTCCCTCTGCGCATCGACCGCCTGCTGCTGGAGCGCGGCCTGGTGCATTTCCAGGACCAACGCCCCAGCGAGCCCATCGACTTCGTCTACGATCCGCTCGACTTCGAGCTGCATAACCTGGCCACCCGTGTCGATGGCGATGCCGACGCCAGCCTCTCGGCGAGTGGGCCGGATGGCGGGAACATCGCCTGGCAGGGCCGCTTCGACCTGTCACCCTTTACCTCCGAGGGTCGCTTTCAAGTGACCGATCTCACGCTGAAGACCTTCTGGCCTTATGTGCAGGACATGCTGCCCCTGCATCTGCAGCAGGGCGCGCTCAATCTGCACAGCGATTACCGCCTCGACCTCAGCGAAACCACCCAACTGCAACTCAGCAATGCCCGTGTGCAACTGGCACCGTTCGCCATTGACGGGCCCGATGGACAGCCCTTGCTGCGCCTGGAAGACCTTGATGCGCAGCAGGTATCACTGGATCTGGCCGAGCAACGTGTAGTCATCGGACAGCTACGCAGCACCCAACTCGAAGCCTGGGCCAGTCGCGAAGCCGACGGTCAGATCAACTGGCAGACGCTACTGGCCGGCGACGAAACGCCTACCAGCGATGACGCAGCCGACAGCGAATCCGGCAAACCCTGGCAGGTGCTGCTCCAGGACGGCCAATTGCGCGGCTATCGGGTGCATCTCACCGATCGGGTTCCGGAGCAGGACGTTGAGCTGCTGGTCGGCCCACTTGATGTGGATGTACAGCAACTCGACAGCCTGGGCCAATCACCTTTCCAACTCCGTCTGGACACGGGCCTGGGCGAACAGGGTCGGTTGCACGCCGAAGGCGAGGTACAACTCAGTCCGGTCAGCGCCCGACTCAAGGTCAATACCCAGGACATCGACCTGCGCCTGGCTCAGGCCTACCTGAGCCCGTTCGTGCGCCTGGAATTGCGCAGCGGGCAGTTGGCCAGCGAACTGGACGTGCGTCTGGACAGCATCGAGCCGTTAGCGATGCAAATCACCGGCAATGCCGAGGTTGATCAGTTGCATACCCTGGATACCCTCAAGGAACGCGACTTCGTCAAATGGCAGCGCCTGCAGCTCCAAGGCCTCGACTACCGCCACGGCGACAGCCTGAACATTGCCAGCATTGATCTAAACGAGCCTTACGCGCGCTTCATCATTTACGAGGACCTGACCACCAACGTCGCCGAACTGATCGTCGAACAGCCAGCCGACCCGGCAGCGACTCCTGCAAGCGATACCGATGCGCCACCGCTGGGCATCCAGATCGGCGCCATCGTCATTCACAGCGGCTCGGCCAACTTCGCCGACTTCAGCCTGCAGCCCAACTTCGCCACCGCCATCCAAGAGCTCAACGGCACCGTCGGCACCCTGGACAACCGCGCCCAACAGCCGGCGGCGGTGAATATCACCGGCAAAGTGGACCGCTACGCGCCGGTCAGCATCACCGGTCGCTTGACGCCCTTCGATCCGTTGCACAGCCTGGACATCGCCACTTCGTTCAAGAACGTCGAGCTGACCACTCTGACGCCCTACTCGGGTAAATTCGCCGGCTATCGCATCCGCAAGGGGCGCCTCAATCTCGACCTGCACTACCGCATCGAGCAAGGCAGGCTCAATGCCGAAAATCATGTGCTGCTCGAGAACCTGCAGCTCGGCGAGCGCGTCGACAGCCCGAGCGCCGTTGACTTACCGGTACGCCTGGCCGTCGCGCTGCTCAAGGACACCCAAGGGAATATCGACATCGCCCTGCCCATTCAGGGCGACCTGAACAATCCCGAATTCAGTGTCATGCCCATCATCTGGCAGACCTTGCGCAACCTGGTGCTGCGCGCCGTGCAAGCGCCCTTCAAATTCATTGCCGGATTGGTGAGCGGGGGTGACGATGACGATCTCAGCCAAATCAGCTTTGCCGCCGGCAGCAGCGAACTCGACAGCCGTGCTCGCCAACGTCTCGACGCCCTGGCGGCCGCCCTCAAACAGCGCCCCGCATTGCGCCTCGAAATCGAAGGCAGCAGCGCGGCAGCCAGTGACGGGCCACTGCTGGCCGAACGCCGTTTGCAGCGCGAGTACCAGGACCTGCTCTACAAGAGCCTGCAACGCCGCGGCAAGAACGTCCCGGACGACCCTACCCAGCTGGAAGTAGACGAAGACACCCAGTCCGCCCTGCTGGGTGCCATCTACCGCAGCCGCCTGCAACGGCAACCGCCCGCCGAATGGCAGGAACTCGACGACCAGGAACGCGCTGAGCGCATGCGTCAGGAAGTCCTCGCCTCCTGGGCCGACAACCCGGCTCAGCTGCGCCGTCTGAGCCAACAGCGCGCGGCCAGCATCAAGGATTATCTGGTCGATCAGGGCGGTCTGGAGGATCGCCGGGTATACCTGCTCGATACCGTCGTTGGCGAAGCGCAGGAAACAGGAGAGGTGGCCACGCTGATGCACCTGGACAGTGAATGACATCATGACTCGCCTGGTGGTCGCTGCCGTATGCATGCTGCTTTTCAATAGCCCGCTCCAGGCAGCATCCACTTACCGCTGCGGCAGCCGCCTGGTCAGCCTGGATGACAGCGCCTTCGAAGTCCTGAACACATGCGGGGAGCCTGCCAGCCGACAAAGCATCGGTTACAAACTGCAGGCTGATGACTATGGCTGGCGCCAGGAGGTGTCGGTCGAGGAATGGATCTACGGGCCCAAAAACGGCATGTATCACTACCTGCGCTTCGAGGGAAATCGCTTGCGGCAAATCGACAGCAAACGTGGAAATTAGCGCGAGCCAGTTGCAGATGCCGACGCAGCTCAATCACACCGTGTGAGAAAATCCCCGCACTATGGCGGCAGCACTTTCCAAGCAGGTATGCACATGTCCCTCACTCAACAACCCCAATTCGGCGTCGGCGACGCCTCGTTTCAGGCGGCCGGCGCAGAGGCGGGTATCCGTCGTCTGGTAGCGGATTTTTATCGGATCATGGATCAGAAAAGCGCTGCGGCCTGTGTGCGCAACCTGTACCCCGAAGACTTGAGCCTGGCTCGCGACAAGCTGGCCACGTTCCTGACCGGCTGGTTGGGCGGGCCACGTCGTTACGCCGAGCGTTTCGGGCCGATCAGCATTCCGCAGTTTCACACGCGCTGGAATATTACGCAGACGGAGCGCGATGCCTGGCTGGCGTGCATGCAGGACGCCATCGCCTTACAGCCTTATTCAGCGACAGTTGCCGACTACCTGTTGGCCCAGCTACGGATCCCGGCCGAACGGGCACATCAGGCAAGCCAGCTGGCACGTGGCTGCCCGATGTCTTGACGCTGAGTTACTTGACCAGCAGTACCGGCACCGGCACTTCGTGAATCACCCGGGTGGCCACCGAGCCCATCAGCATGCCGGTGAAGCTGCCCAGGCCACGCGTGCCCATGACGACGGTGTCACAGCCCAGCTTCTTGGCAGCCAGACCAATCTGCTCGGGGATATTGCCCAGCGCCGTATGGGTTTGGTAGGTGATGCCGGCTGCTGCAAGCTGGGCCGCTGGCCACTCGAGAATCTTGTTGGCTTCGGCGCGTATCGAGTTTCCCACTTGTTCGATGATGTCGCCGGTCATGTATTCGCCGTACACCATGGGCTCGTGCTGCACGTTAATCAGATGCAACTCCAGGGTCGCATTGTATTCACGAGCGAAGTCTATGACGTACTGCAGCGCTCGCTTGGAACTGTCAGAGCCATCGAAGGCCAATAATACAGTGCGCATTGTGTTTCTCCTGTCTGAACTTACCCAAGCATAGCGCAGGGCAGAATCAGCCCAGAACCCCCGTGCTAGACTGCAGGGTGAGTCATTTTGACTCGTCTGCTTCACCAAGGATGGTTCATCGCCCTCGGAGGTGCTTATGAACCGCCATTACTACATCAGCAATAATCTGGATGATCTGGAACAGATCGAGCGTGAGCTCGAAGCCAGCGGCATCGCCACCGAACAGATTCATGTGCTGAGCGAGCAGGATGCGGCACTGGAACGTCATCACGTGCACAGCGTGCCCTCGGTGTTGAAAACCGATGTGGTCAATTCCGGTCGCCGGGGCCTGTACATCGGCTTGGCACTGGCCATTCTGGTGTTGCTGGTTGCTTACTTCAGCGGTTGGACGGACAGCCCGGCCGGCTGGGTTCCGTTCATTTTCCTGGCCTTGATCCTGCTTGGCTTCAGTACCTGGGAAGGCGGCCTGTTTGGCATTCAGACGCCCAACCAGTATTTCCGCCAACTACAGGATCGCTTACGCGCAGGCGATCACGTCTTTTTCGTGGATGTCGAACCCTCCCAGGAGCCAGTGCTGGAGCGGATCATCCAGCAGCATCCGTACATGCAGCAGGCCGGAGTCGGCCAGGCCCGCCCGTACTGGATAATCGCCGGCCAGCAAACCTGGAACCGTTTCAGAAAGATGATCTGAGCATTGGGTGCATCGACGGCTGGTTCACACGCCCCGGAGCCTGGCGTCCGGGCTGTATACTGCGCGGCCAAATTTCCCCCAGAGTGCCACCGAATGACCCACAACGACGTCCTGCGCAGTCTGCGTTACCTGCTCGACATCAGCGATGCCGAGCTGCAAAAGATCGCACAACTGGCCGGTTATCCGATTAATGAGTCGGATATCAGCGCTTACCTGCAGCACGAAGAAGACGAGGGTTATCAACCCTGCCCCGATTTGACCCTGGCTCATGTGCTCAATGGCCTGGTGATCTTCAAGCGCGGCCAGCGCCCGGACGCGCCTGTCGCCGAGGTGGAAACTCCGGTCTCCAACAATCAGGTTCTCAAGAAACTGCGCGTCGCCTTTGAACTCAAGGATGAAGACATCCATGCCATGCTCGTCTCCGTTGGCTTGCCGATGGGCAAAGCCGAACTCAGCGCCCTGTTTCGCAAGCCCGGCCATAAAAACTATCGGCCCTGTGGTGATCAGGTACTGCGCAATTTCCTCAAGGGTCTGACCCAGCGCCAACGCGGCTGAGCGTATTGACTGAGGCGAATGTCCGACGTCAACTACACGCCTCTTCTTCACATCGTCGAGCAGGACTCGCCATGAGCAACAAATCGAGCATTCCCTACAGCCAGCGTGAACAGGGTTATCGGGAAAAGGCACTGAAAATGTACCCCTGGGTCTGCGGTCGCTGCGCGCGGGAATTTTCCGGCAAGCGGTTGAGCGAGCTGACCGTGCATCACAAGGATCACAATCACGACAATAATCCCGAGGACGGCTCGAATTGGGAGCTGCTGTGCCTGTTCTGCCACGACAATGAACACTCCCGCTACACCGACAATCAGTATTTCGCCGAAGCCACACCCGGTGGCCAGGGACCCAAGGAAACCTTCAAGGGGCTGGCGGGCCTGGCTGACCTGCTTAAAAGCAAACAGCAATAACCAGGCGTTGATACCGCATAGCGGTCAGCACAGCCAAGCCGTGTGAATGCTGCTACGTTTTGGGCGATCGCCCTGAATGATGCGAGTCGCTCCGCCCGCAAAGCGGAGCGATCATCCGGTCCAGCGCATTGGACAGGCGGGCCGGAGAGTCCTTCTTGGCGTCTGACTAACGGCTCCATTACTGCCTCTTCGCACGGCTTTCAAGCCATTCCGTCGCACACCTACAACCTGAGCTAGCGACGAACTATTCTTGAATGGAACGTTTTACAGGCTCATGCGGCCTGGGGAGGAAGGGTGACCGGGACGCCGGCTGCCGAAATGCACATGTTGACTCTTAATTTTCCAGAGGAAACAGGCCATGAAAAGTCACGACTCTCGCAAGCAAGCGAAGAAAAAACCGCTGAAGAATGCCAAGGAAAAACGCCTGGCCAAACACGCCAAGAAAACCGACACCAGCCTGCTAGGCAGTCACGGCGCAATGCCGTAAGGCATCATCAGCAACCCTCGCCCGATTAAGAGCGAGGGTTTTTATACCTGATCCGTTCCCTCCTGAACTAGCCGGCGCGCAACCTCCCGAACCACCGCGCACCAAACACATTGATCAGCAACCCCGCCATGACCAATACCGCGCCCACCCATTGCAGCGGCGCCAATCTTTCCCCAAGGAGCAGTGCCGAAGAGCCGATCCCCACCACCGGCACCAGCAGCGAGAAGGGTGCGACTTGAGTGGCCGGGTAGCGCGCCAGCAAACGCCCCCAGAGTCCATAACCCAGCATGGTGGCGACAAACGCCAGATAGGCGATGGCCAACAGCGAATCCAGACTGATGCCTCGTAGGGCTTGCTCCATGACGGCCGGCCCCTCCAGCCAGGCGGATAAGGCCAAAAACGGCACGGGCGGCACCAACGCTCCCCAGATCACCAGCCCAAGAATATCCACCCGGCCAATGTGCCGCGTCACCACGTTACCCAGCGCCCACATCGACGCCGCGCACAACGTCAGCAGAAAGCCCGCCAGGGTCATGCCCTCGCCGCCTTGCAGGCCAATCAGCGCCAACCCTGCGGCAGCCAGCAGCAAACCGAACAACGTGACCCGCCGTAGCCGCTCGCCCAGAAACAATCCGGCGAACAGCAGCGTAAAGAATGCCTGCGCCTGTAATACCAGCGACGCCAACCCCGCCGGCATACCCACCGCCATGGCAGAGAACAAGAAGGCAAACTGGCCCAGCGAAAGGGTCAGGCCGTAGGCCAGCAACCAGCGCCACGGCACCTGTGGACGACGCATGAAGAAAATCGCGGGAAACACCACCAGTAAAAAACGCAAGGCGCCCAGCAGCAGCGGCGGTATGTCCTGCAGACCAACCTTGATCACCACGAAATTCAAGCCCCAGGCAATGATCACCACCAGGGCTAGCAGCAAATCCTTTAACGCCATCGGCGCACTCCGTCTTATGGGTCGGTCCCAGGCAGCAAAGCGACGCAGGTGCCTTAGAATACGGCTCCCAAGTCTCAATCCCGCGCACCATGTCCAACCTCAACATCAGCCAGCTCACCCCCGCCCAACGCCCCTTGCTGGACAAGTTCTACCGTGCCCAGCGCAGCCGCATGCGTACCGGCCAGGCGCAGCAGCTGTGGGTCGCCCGACGCGATGAGATCATCGCCGGGCTGTGCTTGACCCCGGTAGAGAATGGACACTGGCTCACCGGCCTATGGGTGGCCTCCCATGAGCGCGGCCGAGGAGTTGCCTCCCATCTGCTGCAGCGGGTTATCGCCCATACAACCGAGCCGATCTGGCTGTTCTGCCATCCTGATCTGCAGATGTTTTACCAGCGCCTGGGTTTTCACCCCGATACGTCTCTTCCCTTCCCTCTGGCCGAGCGACTGAAGCGCTACCAGCAATGTAAACCCCTGCTATCCCTGAGTCGTCTGGCTGACAAAATTTATCCCGCGAACATTTGAGCAAAGCCGTGCTCCCAACCGATCGGCTAGCGGCCTGGAAACCGCGACGCAGAGCCAGTCAAGGCTTCACTCGATTCGCGGCTAAACGGCACAAATCCCGTCTATTTCGCTATTTTTCACGGCATTTTCTCGGTCCTGCCTGGGCAACCAAACCACAAGTCGCTGGCTAATTGTCGCTCCGACGCGTATGGTGGAGCGGCTGTGTTGCATTTTCGGCCCCCAATTGTTCTGCGAATACCCGTTCGCCAACCGCAATCGTTCCTTAATGCAACCGGAGCGCAGACGAAGCGCAACAGCTTCACATGCCGCCCCTCCAGAGGCTTCACAGAAGGCCACCACTTCTTCACTCCCTCGCACATCTCCAACACGCAGGCGGTGAAGTTCACAACTCAATCGGCTAGCACTCAAACCGGCTCTTCGGCCGTTTTCGTGTTTTTTGCCGTTCAGGTGTTCACTTCTTCACTGAGGATCAGCAGACATGTCCACCAGCACACCCGCCAAAGCAGCCGTAAAAGCTCCTACTCGCATCAAAGGCTCCAACCGGACTTCCAAGCCCGCTGCAGCCACTTCCACCAGCGAATCCCTGGATGCCCAGATCGCCGCTTTCCTGAAGTCCGGCGGAGAGATCCAAGAAATCGACAAGGGCGTCAGTGGCCAATCCTGGGCACCCAAGCGCCACATCACCATCGGCAAGAAGTAAGCGGCACCACCGCACTGCTCAAGGCTGGCGAAAACGCACCAGTCTTCTGAGCAGCGGTCGCCCGGCCAGATGCAGGAATAAAGGCGCGCCTGCGATCAGATAGAAGTAGTAGGTCACCGCGCGCCAGATCAGAATCGCTGCCGCCGCGCTGGACTTGCCCACCATAGGCGTCAATAACGCCACCGAGGCCAGTTCAGCGCTGCCGGCGCCGCCCGGCAACAAGCTCAGTTGCCCCGCTCCCAGCGCCAGTACCTGAATCAGAAACGTCCATGCCCAGGGCAGCGTGCTACCCAGCCCTCGCAGCGTCAGGTAAAGCACGCTGTAGCGCAGCAGCCAATGGGCCAGGGTAAGCAGGAACACGGCAAAAAGAATCCGCCGTGGCAAATGCAAGCTGTCACGCAAGGCGTTGCGAAAGCCCAATACCCGGCGCCCCCAGCGCAACCGTCGACGCCAGGACACGCCCAGACGCGCCAGCATATAACCGCTGAAGCGCAGCAGCACGCGGTGATACCAGGCTGCCAGGCCGATGAGCGCCAATCCCCCTCCCAGCAGCACCAAGCTGACTCCCAGCATCCAATCCAGCCGTGAGCTCAACGCGTTGAACAGGCCGAACAGCAAAATACCCACCAGCGCGCAGGCAAATACCAGCAGATCACCCAGTTGCTCCACGGCATAAATCGCCGTGCCTTGTGCAGGGCGCACGCCATGGCGCATCAGCAGCGCCATCAGCGTCAAGGGTCCTCCCGCTCCGGCAGGCGTGGCGCAAATGGCAAATTCGGTGGCCATCACCACACCCAGTGCCCGGCCCTGCCCCAGCCGGCGCCAGCCCAGCAAGAGGCGCAAGCGCAACGCATTGAGATTCCAGCACAGCACGATCATGCCCAGCATGGTCAGCAACAGACCTGGCGGAAAAGCTCGCAAGCGTTGCCACAGCTCTCCTCCGCCAAGCAACAGGGGAATCAGGGCGGCGGCCAGCAGCGCGCATAGCAATAGCCACAATCCGCGGCTCATGAAGCACCATGCCCGCCCGCCTGCCGTTCGATCCATTCCCGCTTGGTCAATGGCACCCGCCCCTCATCCAGCAAGCGCCGTATCACGGCCAGCCAATAATCACGGCTGGCCGGCTGGCGCAAATCCTGCGGATGCAGCCCCAAGCGCAGCACAGGCGAACACCTGTGGCGTCGCAACAGACGTTCGCAATAGCCTTTGGAAAGCCGGCGCCGCCACGCGCTGCGGCTGCTCATCACCAGGCCTGGAGCGACCAGCGGCCGGTGTTCGGGCAGCAAATACAGATGCCGAGCATCGCTGGTGTAGCGTAAACCCGTACGACTCAACGCCTGACGCGTGCCGCTGCTCATCAGCCAACCGGGGGCCACAAAGCCCTGCAGCGGCCAACCAGAAAGGCGAAACGCCTCGATACCAGCCTCCAGCCGCGAGTACGCCTGGGCCTCGTCGAGCCGGTAGAACTCCCCTTCGTGGGTATACACCCGGCGTATGAACCATTCCCTGGGCGTACGCGGCGGTGGTTGATCGTCGCAATGAAACAAGCCATGCAGCACCAGTTCATCACCCAACGCCAGGCGTTGATCGAGCCGCTGGCGGAACCCGCCGTATTCCTGCAAAGGCTGGCAATGATGAAAGTCGGGCACCACCAGCCAGGTCAGCGACACGTTCCAGGCATCCAGCGTAGCGAGCAGCGGTTGATAATCCGCCCAGGTTTGCGGCGCCACATCGTGCAGGACTGCCAGGAAATAACGCTCAGCCATGCACCACCGCCTCGAACTCGGTCGAGCCCAGCACCGCATGATAATGGGCGAGCAATCCGGCAATCACCGCATCCCAGGCATGCTGGGCCTCGACATGCTGGCGCGCCTGCTCGCCAATCAGCCGCGCATCGTCTTCGAACAGCTCACGCACCGCAGTAGCCATGGCTTTCCCGTCGTTGGGCCGACACAACCGCCCGCAATGGCTCGGAATGATTTCCGCCAGCGCACCGGCGCGTACGGCCACCACTGGTATCCCGCTGGCCATGGCTTCCAGCACGACCAGGCCGAAGGTTTCCTGATCGCCGGCATGCAGCAAGGCGTCACTGCTCGCCATCAGCCGCGCCACTTCGCCCAGCGGGCAGAAATGATTGATGACCGACACGTTATGCGGAACGCGGGTGGGCATGTCCGAGCCCACCAACAACAGGTGATAGCCCTTGCCCAGGTGCTGTACACACTCCAACAGGACCGGCAGGTTCTTTTCCCGCGAACCGCGCCCGGCGAAAACCAACAGCCGGACCGACTCCTCCAGCCCCAGCTGGCGCTTGAGGTCGGTATCACGCAACTCAGGCCGGAAGGCATCCAGGTCCACGCCCAACGGCTGCACATAGACATTGCGCACCCCCAGCCGGCACAGCTTGTCGGCCATGACCCGGCTTGGCGCCAGCACCCGGTCAAAATTGCCGTACAGCCGAGCGACATAGGCATCCAGATTGGTGTCCAGCCAGGAGCCGATGCGGTTGCGCACCAGCAGCGGCAGGTCGGAGTGATAAAAACCTATCACCGGCACATCCTGACGTCGGCCGGCATCCAGGGCTGCCCAAGCGGTCAGGTAAGGGTCGCCCACTTCGATCACATCAGGCTGCAGAGCGCGCAGTACATTGCGCCAAGGTGTGCGGCGGATGGGAAAGCGGTACCCCTTGGCAAACGGCAGCGGCGGCGTGGGGATTTGATAAATCCCATCGTGCTGCCGATAGACATTGCCCGGGATCAGCAGGCTGTGCTGTACACCGGGATACTGACGCAGCCGTCTATGTTTGGCATCCAGATAGGTGCGCACTCCGCCGCTGGCCGGCGCATAGAACATGGTCATATCAGCGATATGCACAGCTTCCTCCGTTCGGCTGCGGGCCGGATTGCGACAGGTTCATTCAAGCTGCCGACCCGCCACACATGGACCGTTACAGAAAAAAGTCGTTCGCTAAGGGCCTGTCACCATTTCATCGCGACGAAACGGGACCAGCCACTAGCAGCGTAGCCCTGATTACGCGGCCATCCGCCCCGCGCGCTGTCATGCAGGTGTCATCCAACCGTAACCGCCTCGCCACCCTGTGTGCCTAGCATCGGCCTTGCCAACCAGGTCGACCGGCTACAGCCGGCAGAGGAGCAGCAACATGACTTGCATCGCCCGTCGTGCGGTTTCCACCCCCAGTCGTCTGCAGGCCGAGCGCCTGATCGGCGAGCAGGCCCTGCGTGACGCACAAGCCCTGCGCTTTCGCGTGTTCAGCCACGAATTCGGCGCCCAACTCCAGGGCGGAGAACAGGGTCTGGATCAAGACGATTACGATCCCCACTGTCAGCACATCGGCGTGCGCGACCATGAAACCGGGGAACTGGTCGCCACCACCCGCCTGTTGGATCATCACGCCGCCCAGCGTCTGGGGCGTTTTTACAGTGAAGATGAATTTCGTCTGCACGGCCTGAGCGCGCTCGAAGGCCCGCTGCTGGAAATCGGCCGCACCTGCGTGGATGCCCGTTACCGCAACGGCGCCACCATCGGCGTGCTCTGGGGCGAACTGGCGGACGTCCTCAACCAGGGCGACTACCGCTACCTGATGGGCTGCGCCAGCATTCCCATGCGCGACGGCGGCGTGCAGGCCCAGGCCGTGATGCAACGCCTGCGCGAACGCTACCTGTGTACGGAAAACCTGCATGCGGAACCGAAAACGCCGCTGCCCACGCTGAACCTGCCGGATAACGTGATTGCCGAGCTGCCACCGCTGCTCAAGGCCTACATGCGCCTGGGGGCAAAAATCTGCGGTGAGCCCTGCTGGGATGCCGACTTCCAGGTCGCTGACGTGTTCATCCTGCTCAAGCGAGAAGACCTGTGCCCGCGCTATGCCCGCCACTTCAAGGCGGCCGTGTGACGGCGCTGCGCTATCCGGCGCGGCTGCTGCGCTTACTGCTGGTGATCGGCCTCGGTGCGCTGCTGGCCGCTGCGGTGGCGCTTTCAACCCGCCTAGGCACTGGCCCGCGCGCGGCGCGGCGCCAACGTCTGACGCACTGGTTTCACGGGCGGCTGGCCGCTGCCCTGCCGTTTCGCGTCACGGTGCATGGCAAGCTGCCCGATACGCCCATGCTGTGGATCGGCAACCACGTGTCCTGGACCGACATCCCGCTGCTCGGTCAACTGATGCCCCTGGCCTTCCTGGCCAAGGCCGAGGTGCGCCGCTGGCCGCTGGCCGGCTGGCTGGCGTTGCAAGGCAGCACGCTGTTCATCCGCCGCGGCGCCAGCGACAGCAAGCGGGTCGCTGGGCAGCTGGCCGAACGCCTGCGCCAGTCAGATTCGGTGATGCTATTTCCCGAAGGCACCAGTACCGACGGTACCGCCGTGCGTACCTTCCATGGCCGACTGCTGTCCGGCGCGATCGACGCGGGTGTTGCCATTCAACCCGTGGCGATCCGCTATCGACGCCTGGGAGAAACAGACCCCATCGCCCCGTTCATCGGCGACGACGATCTGCTCAGCCATTTGCGCCGCTTGCTGCGCAACGAGGTGGCCGACGTGGATATTTTTCTGTTGGCGCCGCTGGAATCGCAGGGGCGCAGCCGCAACGAACTGGCCCGCCAGGCGCAGGCGGCGGTGGAACACGCGTTATTCGGTACCGCCGAGAGCCTCAAGCACGCCGCCGGACTCGACCTGGTTTAGCGGGGCCCACTGTAGGGTGGACAACGTTTTCCCTGTGTGAAAAGCGACATCCACCCTACGGATTTAGGAATTGAGCTCACGCTCAGCAAAGGCCATCAACTCCGGATAAAACGCCCGGAAATCCTTGCACAGCGGTTCATACAGGCGCTCCAGCTCCAGCTCGGCGTCGTCGAGCAATGCGGGCCGGGACAAGCGTCGGCGCATGCTGGCAACGACCCGCTCCAGCACGCTGAAGTCGCGGTAACTGCCCAGCCAGTCCTGCGCAGCCATGCGCGGCGCAATCTGCGCCAGGTGCCCTGGCAGATGCGCCTCATCGGCCAGCACCTGATAAACCCGCGTGGTGAAGGCCGGCAGCGGCTCGCTGGCGTAGTCCTCCCAGGCATTGGCCAGGCAATGATCGAAAAACAGGTCGAGTAGAATGCCCGAGGTGCGCCGCCGCGCAGCCGGGAAGCGCATCCGGGCCTCAAAAATCAGCGGATGGCTGTCGGTAAACATGTCGATGCGTCGATGCAGGCGGATCGCCGCTTCGATGTCCGCGGAATAACGACCTTCCAGCCGGCCTTTGACGAAATCGCCGTACAGGCTGCCGAGCAGTTGCGCCGGCGCCGGCCCGCCCAGGTGCAGATGTGCCAAGTAGTTCATGGTTCGCAGCTTATTCCATTGGCGCGGCTTCGGCACGCCGACAGTCTCCTGGAATCTGCAATTCAGCCCTGCTAAAGATCGGTACGAGTCTTGGTGATGAATAGCAAAGATGGACTCGCCTCAACCATTCCTCCTCAACTCCGGAGCCGTCCATGCCCCGTCTGACCCCTGAAGGCTTGCACATCCGCCCGCGCCAGCCGGATTTTGACCTGCCCAGCCCATTGCCGCGTCATTGGCACAGTGGGGATGCATTTAAGAGTCACTTTTTCAATGCCATGTCGGTGCTGTTCCCCGATGGCGAACGTTTTTTCATCGACTCCGTGCGGCTGTTTCGCGACCAGATCGAAGACCCTGAATTGCGTGAAGAGATACGCGGCTTTATCGGCCAGGAAGGCCATCACAGCCGTGAGCATCAGGACTACAACCAACGCCTGCGCGATCTGGGCTACAACATCGATTACCTGGAGCGCGGCTTGCAGCGACGCCTCGCATTCGTCAAACGGCATCTGTCACCCGAACTGCAATTGGCCGCCACCTGTGCGGTGGAACACCTGACCGCCATCCTGGCCAACGCCCTGCTTAGCAATCCCGCCTGGATGGATGGCGCCGATCCGCGCCTGGCCCGCCTGTGGCGCTGGCACGCACTGGAGGAAACCGAGCACAAGGCGGTGGCCTTCGATGTGTACCAACAGGTGTGTGGCAGTCCCTGGCTGCGCCGGCGGGCCATGGTGCAGAGCACCCTCTTCTTCACCTGGGACACCCTCAAAGGGATGCGGCATATGCTCAAGCGCGACGGCTTGCTGTGGAACTGGCGCGTCTGGCGCGACGGTCTGGTCTGGCTGTGGGGCAGCCGCGGCATCTTCCGCCCGCTGGTACGCGACTACCTGGATTTCTATCGCCGCGACTTCCACCCCTGGCAGCATGACAATCGCGTATTGATGGAGCGCTATCAGGTGGAATTTGCCAAGGAAGCGGTCTGACTGAGGCCGACAACTTTCATGTGCACCGTTGTAGGGCTCCTCACCCCTTGCTGGCTGCATAGATAAACGCACTGAGTCGCCGGGCAGCCCATCTTTTTAGCCTGATGCTCCGGCGCTTACTGTTCGCCTTCGTGGTGCCGGCGCGGCCAGACCAGGCTGAACTGCGCGCCGCCCAGCGCGCTGCGGCCAATCAGTGCGCGCCCGCGGTGCCAGTAGATGATGCGACGCACGATGGACAACCCCAGGCCATGCCCACCCGACGCGCGCGTGCGGCTGTCATCCAGACGCAGGAATGGCGTGGTGAAGATTCGTTCCCAGGCTTCTTCCGGCACACCCGGTCCGTCATCCTCGATATCGATGCGACAACGGTTCATGCCCACAATAAAACTGACGCGCACCCTGGATTCGGCGTGGCGCAGGGCATTACTCACCAGGTTCTGCACCGCGCGGTGCAAGTAACGCGGCTCGGCTTCGACCGTGCTGCCCGAGCCGTCCTGCGCCGGCTGCCATAACCCGCGCTCGATGCGCACGTCGGCACGCAGCGGGGCCAGCTCGTCGATCACCTGGTCGAGCAGCGCCTCCAGCCGGACCTCCTGAAAGTTCAGCGCTGGCGAACCCTGCTCCAGGCGTGCGTAAACCAGCATCTCGTCCACCAACCGGTCGAGCTCTTGAATATCGTGGTCCATACCCGCCAAGTATTTGCCCCGGCTGGTGGCATCTGGCGCCTCGCCGACCATCTCCAGACCAAAACGCAACCGCGCCACCGGCGTGCGCAATTCATGGGACACCGCGCGCACCAGTTCGCGTTGCATCGACAGCAGCCGTTGCAGGTGCTCGGCCATGACGTTGAAGGCCACGGCCAGACGGCCCACCGAATCGGTACCCACCTCCGGAACGCGCGTCTCCAGGCTGCCGGCAGCGATCCGCGTCGCGGCGGCTTCCAGGCCGCGCAAGCGACGCTCCAGTCGACGCACCAGCCAATACAGCGTCAGGCCGATCAGGCTCAGACCCAGCGCCACGAAAAGCACCAACAGGTGCGGCGGATAGGGGTTCATGCGGTACAACGGGCCCAACTCAAGCACCCAGGGCGAAGCCACCATGCTGGCGATCACCCGAATTGACTCGCCCCCCCTGCCCAGCGCCATGACCGTATCGCCCTCAGCGACCCGTCGGCGCTGGTCGGCGTCCATTTCAATACGCTCGATGGGCAGCAGGTTCACCGCGAAGCCGAAATCCTTCTCTGCCTTCAACGCCTCCAGCCGACGCGGCTGCTCGATCATGGGGTAACGCGCCAGTTCATCCATCAGCAAATACAGGGTGGCGCGCGCCAGCTGTTCGCTGACCTGTCCCACGCTGGCGGTGAGCAACAGTTGCTCTGCTCGGCTGACCAGTACGTACACCATCGAAGGCTGCGTGCCGCTCTGCTGGACCAGTACCTGACCGCGCATCAGGCGACCGCGCGAGGGTGCATCCAGCGGCAACTCGGAAAGATGCTGCAAGCGCAGCGGCACACCCAGCATGCGCTCCCATAACGCCGTGGCCCGTTGACGTTCCACAGCATTCATCGACGTCAGGTTGTCGGCCATCAGATGAAAGGTGCCGCTGGCCAAGCGCTCGCGGTAATGATCGACGCGCAAGCCGTTGACCAGTTGCAGGCTGCCCACACCTAGCAAGGCAACCAGCACCAGGGTGGCGAGCATGCCGGCATAAATGCGCAGGAAAATCGAGTTCACGGGCCGTCCATCAATTGGGAAAAAAGCAGCAGCACCTGCGCGCTATTACAGCTCCTCGGCCGCCTCGCGCACAAACAGATAACCCTTGCCGCGAATGGTCTTGATCAGGCGCGGCAACACCGGGTCGTCGCCGATTTTTGGGCGGATACGCGAGATGCGCACGTCGATGGAGCGATCCTGGCCGTCGTATTCGATGCCGCGCAGGGCGTTGAAGATTTCCTCGCGAGACAGGATGCGCCCAGCATTCACCGCCAGCAGCCAGAGCAGGTCGAACTCGGCGCCGGTCAGATCGATCAATTCCTCGCCCAACCAGGCTTCGCGGCGGGCGTTGTCCAGACGCAGGGCGCCGAACCCAAGGCGCTGCGGCGTGCCTTCCACTTCGCCAGCACCTTCCCGACGGCGCAGCAAGGCGCGGATACGCGCCAGCAGCACCAGCGGGCGCACCGGTTTGCACACATAATCGTCGGCGCCGGACTCCAACCCCTGCACCTGGTCCGTGTCGTCCGTACGCGCCGTAAGCATCAGGATCGGCCCCGCGTATGCCGGGCGCACCTGCTTGCAGATCGACAGCCCGTCCACGCCGGGCAGCATCAGGTCGAGAATCACCAGATCGGGGCGCTCATCCATGATGCGCGCCGCCGCCCGGGCGCCGTCAGACTCGATATCCACCCGTAGGCGGTGGGCGACCAGGTAATCACGGGTGAGCTCGGCCAGGCGCAAGTCATCCTCGACGATCAAGATTCGCCAGCAGTCCTGTTCCATGCGCCGCCCTCCCTATCGATACAGCCCGAAAAAGGCCGGCATTGTAGCAATCTGCCCACGTCTGCACAGGCCATGCCATTTAAACACAACATATAGTGTTTTGCTCCGACGACAAAAAAACTCTGCTGCCAAGGTCGCAAAATGACAAAAACAGCAAAGATCGCCCAGACGCCCGCTACAGCCGGTTACGCAAAGCTAACCCACAGACTTATCCACAGATGGCCACTACCCGCTATCTTGCCACGCCCGTACGCAATCAATATCCTGTATCTGATTCAGCAATGACCCCTACATATTGTGTTCAGATGAACCAGTAGGCACTAAAGGACTCTAACCGGACGAGACCGAAAAACGCTCGACCGACTAGCTCAAACACCTTGTTTCTGCAACCCCTGACGGACTGATTGAAGACCGGACTGAGGTTGCTTCGGATGCTCCCCCCGACAGCGGGTCGCAGCAGCGAAGCAACCTCAGCAACCACTAGGGGTTGTGTTGGAGGTTTTCCTCCAGCGGACTGGGCGCCAGGAAGGCATTTTGATGTAGGCCAGACCCGTTCCGAATTACCCATGCCCACGCCGGCGCAGTTCGCAGGCGTGCGCGTTTTGTTTTAGCAGTAAGACGTGAGGCGTCCCAATCAACGGATGCCGACCATTGGAGACGCGGAGATCCCCATGCAAACCGATACCACTCGCGAGACACAGGCCAATGTGCAGCCTGTCGAAACCCGCCAGGACCTGAGCGCCACCGCGCCGGGTCAGCTGCGCGTGATCAAGCGCAACGGCACCGTGGTGCCCTACACCGATGACAAGATCACCGTAGCCATCACCAAGGCGTTTCTCGCAGTGGAAGGCGGCCAGGCGGCCGCTTCTTCGCGCATCCATGAGACTGTGCGCCACCTGACCGAGCAGGTCACCGCCACCTTCAAGCGTCGCATGCCGTCCGGCGGCACCTTGCATATCGAAGACATCCAGGACCAGGTCGAACTGGCGCTGATGCGTGCCGGCGAGCAGAAAGTCGCCCGCGACTACGTGCTGTACCGCGAATCCCGTGCCCAGGAACGCAAGCGCAGCGCCGAGACCCGCCTGGGCGTTGCCCAACCGCACCCGAGCATCCGCATCACCCTGGCCGATGGCAGCCAGCGTCCGCTGGACCTGGGCCGCCTGCAGACCATCATTCGCGAAGCCTGTGAAGGCCTGGCCGAGGTGGATGGTGCGCTGATCGAACGCGAAACCCTGAAGAACCTCTACGACGGCGTCGCGCAAAAAGACGTCAACACCGCCCTGGTGATGACCGCGCGCACCCTGGTGGAACGCGAGCCGAACTACTCCTACGTCACCGCCCGCCTGCTGCTCGACACCTTGCGCGCCGAAGCGCTGGACTTCCTCGACGTGGCCAAGGCCGCCACCCATCACGAAATGGCCGAGATCTACGCCAAGGCGCTGCCCGCCTACGTGGAAAAGGGCGTGGAATTCGAGCTGCTCGATCCCAAGCTCAAGGGCTATGACCTGGCCAAACTGGGCGCCGCGATCGATCACGAGCGCGACCAGCAGTTCACCTACCTGGGCCTGCAGACCCTCTACGACCGCTACTTCATCCACAAGGACGGCGTGCGTTTCGAATTGCCGCAAGTGTTCTTCATGCGCGTGGCCATGGGCCTGGCGATCGAAGAGCAGAACAAGGAAGCGCGCGCCATCGAGTTCTACAACCTGTTGTCGTCCTTCGACTACATGGCCTCCACGCCGACGCTGTTCAACGCCGGCACCCTGCGCCCGCAGCTCTCCTCCTGCTACCTGACCACCGTGCCGGACGACCTGGGCGGCATCTACAACGCCATTCGCGACAACGCCCTGCTCTCCAAATTCGCCGGCGGCCTGGGCAACGACTGGACCCCGGTGCGCGCATTGGGCGCCTACATCAAGGGCACCAACGGCAAGTCCCAGGGCGTCGTGCCCTTCCTGAAAGTGGTCAACGACACCGCCGTGGCGGTCAACCAGGGCGGCAAGCGCAAGGGCGCGGTGTGTGCCTACCTGGAAACCTGGCACCTGGACATCGAGGAATTCCTCGAACTGCGCAAGAACACCGGTGACGACCGTCGCCGCACCCACGACATGAACACCGCCAACTGGGTGCCCGACCTGTTCATGAAGCGCGTCTTCGACGACGGCTCCTGGACCCTGTTCTCGCCCTCCGACGTGCCCGACCTGCACGACCTGACCGGCAAGGCCTTCGAGGAGCGCTACGAGTACTACGAAGCCCTGGCCACCTACGGCAAGATCAAGCTGCACAAGGTCGTTCAGGCCAAGGACCTGTGGCGCAAGATGCTCTCGATGCTGTTCGAGACCGGCCACCCGTGGATCACCTTCAAGGACCCGTGCAACCTGCGCAGTCCGCAGCAGCACGTGGGCGTGGTCCACAGCTCCAACCTGTGCACCGAGATCACCCTGAACACCAACGCCGACGAAATCGCCGTCTGCAACCTGGGCTCGGTCAACCTGCCGAACCACATCAAGGACGGCAAGCTGGACACCGCCAAGCTGGAACGCACCGTGCGCACCGCGGTCCGCATGCTCGATAACGTTATCGACATCAACTACTACAGCGTGCCGCAGGCGCGTAACTCGAACCTCAAGCACCGTCCGGTGGGCCTGGGCATCATGGGCTTTCAGGATGCGCTGTACCTGCAGCACATCGCCTACGGTTCCGAGGCGGCCATCGAGTTTGCCGACACGTCCATGGAAGCGGTCAGCTACTACGCCATCCAGGCGTCCTGCGACCTGGCCGACGAGCGCGGCGCCTACGAGACCTTCCAGGGTTCGCTGTGGAGCCAGGGCATCCTGCCGCTGGACTCGCAGCAGATCCTCATCGAGGCCCGTGGCCAGAAGTACATCGACGTCGACCTGACCGAGTCCCTGGACTGGGCGCCGGTGCGCGAGCGCGTGAAGAAAGGCATTCGCAACTCGAACATCATGGCCATCGCGCCGACCGCGACCATCGCCAACATCACCGGCGTGTCGCAGTCCATCGAGCCGACCTACCAGAACCTGTACGTGAAATCGAACCTGTCCGGCGAGTTCACCGTGATCAACCCCTACCTGGTGCGCGACCTCAAGGCACGCGGCCTGTGGGACGCGGTGATGATCAACGACCTCAAGTACTACGACGGCTCCGTGCAGCAGATCGAGCGCATCCCACAGGAACTGAAAGACCTGTACGCCACCGCCTTCGAAGTGGAAACCCGCTGGATCGTCGACGCCGCCAGCCGCCGCCAGAAGTGGATCGACCAGGCGCAGTCGCTGAACCTGTACATCGCCGGCGCCTCGGGCAAGAAGCTCGACGTGACCTACCGCATGGCCTGGTACCGTGGCTTGAAAACCACCTACTACCTCCGTGCCCTGGCCGCGACCAGCACCGAGAAATCCACCATCAACACCGGCAAGCTCAACGCCGTATCCAGCGGTGGCAATGACGGCCTCAGCGCCGCACCAGCCCAAACCGCCCCTGTGGCTGCCCCGGCACCCGCACCGGTGCCCAAGGCCTGCGCCATCGACGAGCCCGACTGCGAAGCCTGCCAATAAGTGACTTGCGCTCATCCGGCGACGCCTGCGTTGCCGGGTGCACGGCCTGATCCGTAGGGTGGATGCCGCTTGTTGCATCCACCAATGGGCGCCACCCCGCCGCCCATAAAAATTCGCGCTTTTGCGTACACACCCAAAAGCCACCCGAACACTATCGACCGGCCATGTCCCGGTCCCCAATCAGGAGAAACCGCCATGCTGAGCTGGGACGAATTCGACAAGCCCGAAGAAGGCCAAACCCCCGCCCAACCGGCGAGCGCACCCAACGCCGCCGCACAGGGCCTTGAACACCTCGACGGCCAGGCCGCCGGCATCGTGCAGCAAGCCCGCGCCGTCGCCGCCGACGACTCCGCCGCCGTGGCCCGCGCCAAGGCCGCGCTGAACGCACTGGACATCCAGGAAGGCCTCGACGAGCTGGAAGGCTCCTCCGCCCGCGTGCAAGTCGGCGACAAGCAAATGATCAACGCCCGCGCCGACCTCAACCAGCTCGTGCCCTTCAAGTACGACTGGGCCTGGCAGAAATACCTCGACGGCTGCGCCAACCACTGGATGCCGCAAGAGGTCAACATGACCGCCGACATCGCCCTGTGGAAAAGCCAGGACGGCCTCTCCGAAGACGAGCGCCGCATCGTCAAGCGCAACCTGGGCTTCTTCTCCACCGCCGACAGCCTGGTCGCCAACAACCTGGTGCTGGCCGTGTACCGCCTGATCACCAACCCCGAATGCCGCCAGTACATCCTGCGCCAGGCCTTCGAAGAGGCGATCCACACCCACGCCTACCAGTACTGCATCGAATCGCTGGGCATGGATGAAGGCGAGATCTTCAACATGTACCACGAGATTCCCAGCGTCGCGAAAAAGGCCAGCTGGGGTCTCAAGTACACCCGCTCGATCTCCGACCCGATGTTCAACACCGGCACGGTGGAGACCGACAAGGAATTTCTGCGCAACCTGATCGCTTACTACTGCGTGCTGGAAGGCATCTTCTTCTACTGCGGCTTTACCCAAATCCTCTCCATGGGCCGCCGCAACAAAATGACCGGCACCGCCGAGCAGTTTCAGTACATTTTGCGCGACGAATCCATGCACCTGAACTTCGGCATCGACGTGATCAACCAGATCAAGATCGAAAACCCGCACCTGTGGGACGACGCCATGAAGGACGAAGCGACGCAGATGATCCTGCAGGGCACCCAACTGGAAATCGAATACGCCCGCGACACCATGCCCCGTGGCGTGCTCGGCATGAACGCCGCGATGATGGAGGACTACCTCAAATTCATCGCCAACCGCCGCCTGACGCAGATTGGCCTGAAGGAAGAGTACCCGGGCACCACCAACCCGTTCCCATGGATGTCGGAAATCATGGACCTCAAGAAAGAGAAGAATTTCTTCGAAACCCGCGTCATCGAGTATCAGACCGGTGGAGCGCTTTCGTGGGATTGATGGCACCCTGATATTGCGATACGGTTTGACCTACGCCCGCCATGGATGTAGGGGATGACCTGAATAAAAAGCCCCGCGTAGTGCGGGGTTTTTTATGGAGGACAAATGTCTGAGACTACCAACAAAACAACTAGAGATTTGCAGAACAAATTAAAGACTATTTATGAAACAAGAAAAATAACTCAGAGCTTCGAATATATTTATTATCTGCACCGCTCAACTGCGCATATCTGGCAAGAGCTGCTGAAAAAAGCCAAGATCCCTGCACATACTTTTATTTAATCTAAATTCACCCTCTTTTTACCCGAAACCCTTGGCCGGCGCGGTAATTTCAATATAGGAAGTCAAGATGAAAGATTGGAAAAGCCATCCTATTGCAATCGCAGCCATTGCAACTGCATCTACCGCCGCATTTTTCATTACCGTCGCCTCCCCCATCATTGAAAAGCAAAATATAAACAAAATTAAAAACCTAGAACAGCATCTAGCAACTCACAGGGAGAACCTAACAAAAAAGGAAGAAAGCCATAGATCCCAAATTCTTAATCTTGAAAACGAGCTAGCCGAAAAGGCAGAAGCCATACGCAAGCAAGACTCTGAAATCAGCTCATTAAAAAGCGATGTAGAGAAATACAAGAACGAAGACAGATTCTCTAAAGACACACCAATCCCAAAAGGACTGAGGAACCTCAGCCTGTTTTCGGAGTACAAAAAAATTTCAACGGAGTACCCTGAAGAAAAATTCAATGAAAACACCTATTACACACCAATAAAAATAAAAGACGCACTATTTAGCAAAGCAGTTTATTACCCCGCCAACTGCAAAGACAAAAAAATAATTACAGAAATAAGATTCTTGTACAGGGACAAATTCAATGATTACCAGGACGCAATAGAGACCAACAAGAAAAAAACAGAATACATCATTCTAGACATACCCAGCACTGAAGAAGTAAAACAAAGCAAAATAGAGCGCAAGAATGCCCTACTGAAAACATTTACCGAAATATACGGCCTTCCAATAGAATCAGAAAACCAAGAAGAAATTATCTTCATCATAAATGAAAGCATAGCAGCGATGATAAATGATATGGGGCTTCATATACTCTCTCGCTTTACCGACGAAGAGCTTAATAAAATCTGCAACGGACAGCTAATATGCCCCGTACCAAATACAAATGATGCAACTAGCCTAGGCACCCATTCCAAGGGCTGATAAAAAGAAAACGGGAACAAAAGTTAAAAGGGAACTGATTTATTTAAACCTGCCTTTTTTCGCAACCGCTACAAGCCGAACATATAAGGACTCCAATGCCCGGCATTCACGGAAAAAGGGGACAGATTTTTTAAATCCACCCCGTTTTGCCCGCCTCTCAAACCTTGCCACACGCAAAGCGCTGGGCAGCCGATGGCGTTATCCCCGGAACTTTCGCATTTGACTTGAAGGCTTGGGCAGCTCGTTCGGCGTGCTGCGCGGGGTTTACAGGTCCAGCAGCGGCGCCGGAATATCCAAGGCCTTTGCGATTCGCTCGCGCGTCGCCTTGCGGGGGCGCTCGGCGGTTTCCTGCTGCGCATAGGCGGGCTGCGAGATGCCGAGGCGCTCGGCCACCTCGGCCTGGGTCAGCCCCAGATGCCGGCGCCAGGCGGCGATGGCGATTATTTTAAAGGGGACAGATTTATTTAAACCTGCCTTTTTTCGCAGCCGCCACAAGCCGAACATATAAGGACTCCAATGCCCGGCATTCACAACGTTACCGCAACCTTCAAGGTCTTCCTGGACGACCTGAGTATCCGCCGTACTGCCGATCTGCAGCGACTGTCGCAGCTGAAAAATGGTTTCGAAGGCTGGCTGAAAATCGAGTTCTATCTTTGGCTGATTGCGCAATACGAACTGGAGCCCGACAACGAGGATATCGGCCTCGAGTACAAGGTCTGGCTGGACCAGCGGCGCAGCCAAATGGATCGAGACACCAAGCAATGCGACCTGTGGGTGCGCGAGGCCAGTGCTCGTGGCTTTCACTACATCGAACTGAAGGTCCCTTTCGCCAATACCAACCAGGGCAAGATGATGCTCAGTGCCTCGGATGACTTCTGGTATATGTCGCGTTTGCTTGCCAGCAACCAGTCAGTAGCCACCGGCAGCTCCATTCTGCTCGGAGTCGGTTTCACCGATGAGCGCTGGCGTCGGGCAATCGACGAGGCGGTGGAGTACGCAGGCAACGAGCTGGGTTGCGTGCAGACCGAAGTGGGCAGCCTGACCCTAGTGGCCGAGTTTCCACTGCGCTGGGCGGTAATGACCAAGACCTACCTTCAAGGACGTGACAACCTCGGCCTTGCCGAGCGCGCCGAGCTATCGGCACAACCCGTCGTTTCAGCGGTTCAGTTTGATCAATCGAGCGTCACTGGTTGAGCCAGTAGCTTGTATCCATGGTGGAAAACGCTTCGCGGTTTTCCACCCTACGTTCGGGATAGCAGCGGAGTGATGTATTTGTAGGGTGGACAACGCGTAGCTTGTCCACCATGCGTAATCTGCGTAACCGCGGCAGCCAATAGCCTGGAGATCCACGGCGGAAAACGCTTCTCGGTTTTCCACCTACGGGTTTGAGCTGGCATGGCGGATTCGTAGGGTGGACAACGCGCAGCTTGTCCACCATGTTTGCAATCCCCGCATGCTCAAGGACGAGACGTCATGCCCGACTACCGCCGTGCCCGGGTGCCTGGCGCCACCTATTTCTTCACCGTGAATCTGCATAACCGCAGCAGTGATTTACTGATCCGCGAAGTCGCGTTGCTTCGCGATACGGTTCGGGCCACCAAAGCTCGTCATCCTTTCCATATCGATGCCTGGGTAGTGTTGCCCGAACATATGCACTGCCTGTGGACGCTACCGCCCGGCGATGCCAACTTCGCACTGCGCTGGAAGGTGATTAAATTCGCCTTCGCCAAACGTCTGCCAATCACCGAGACGCTCACCGCAACGCAACAACGACGCGGCGAGCGAGGCATCTGGCAGCGGCGCTATTGGGAACACCTGATCCGTGACGAAGAGGACTATCAACGCCACTTCGACTACATCCACTACAACCCACTGAAACACGGCCACGTGCAACGATTGGTGGATTGGCCCTATTCGAGTTTTCATCGGGCTGTGGCGATGGGTATTTACGCTGAGGACTGGTGCGGTGACCCATCGTTGGATGAGAACAGCTACGGGGAGTGAGCTGGGCTGCTGGTGGAAAACGCTTCGCGGTTTTTCACCCTACGAACTGAAACACGGCCCTATTCGAGTTCATCGGGCTGTGGCGATGGGTATTTACGCTGAGAACTGGTGCGGCGACCCATCGTTGGATGAGAGCGGCTACGGGGAGTGAGTTGGGTTGCTGGCGGAAAACGCTTCGCGGTTTTCCACCCTACGGATTGGCCCTATTCCAGCTTTCATCGGGCTGTGGCGAGGGGCATTTACGCTGAGAACTGGTGCGACGACCCATCGTTGGATGAAAACGGCTACGGGGAGTGAGTTGGGTTGCTGGTGGAAAACGCTTCGCGGTTTTCCACCCTACAAACGTGACGCGGAGCGTTACCTGCTGTGTTCGTTGACCGTTCCTACGCTCCGCGTGGGAACGATCAATCTCCGCATCACCGAACCGCGCGCACTCAGGAAATATCGATCTGGTACCGAAATCCCTCGGCCCCGGCGCGGGACAGGCGGTATTCCAGCGGGGAGCGATCGTAGCCCAGCGCCGTACGCTCGATGGTGACCACCGGTGAGCCCTCGGCAACCGAAAGGGTCTTGGCCATGGCGCCACTGGCTGCGCCGACGGTGAGGGTTTCCTTGGCGGAGGCGATGCGCTGGCCGCACTGCTCTTCATAAAACGGGTAGAGCAGTTCGCCAAAATCTTCAGCGTCGATATCCAGCAACGCGCCGAAGCGTGACGCGGGCAACCAGATTTCTTCGTGGAACAGCGTGCGGTCTTCAATCATGCGCAGGCGCTTTATGTGGACGACCTGTTCGCCGTCTGGCAGCTCCAGGGCGGTGGCAACCGTCTGGGATGGCTCGTGCAACGTCTTGGACAGGATTCGGCTGGTGGGAATCTCGCGGCCGCCGTTGGCATCCACCTGGCGAAAGAAGCGCGCCAGCGACGCCTCGAAGTTGGGCCGGCGCACAAAGGTGCCGCGCCCCTGGCTGCGCAACAGCAGCCCTTCGTTGACCAGCGTATCCACCGCCTTGCGTACGGTGCCGATGGCCACGCCATAGAGTTTGGTCAGTTCCGCTTCGGTGGGAATGGCCGCCCCCGGCGTCCATTCGCCGGCGGCGATCTTGGCCAGCATTTCTTCGCGCAGGCGCTGATAGAGCGGCAGGCGTTCGTCGTATCCAAGTGTCGGGGCGTTCATATCGATCGATCCAGGTCCACACACGTCAAGCCACTTTAGCACCGACCCAGTGATTGACAGATATCCATCTTCGAATATATGGTCATCTATTCATATATATGACTACATGATCACTCGAATAATGGCACCTACCGATCGCAGGGCTTCGCAACCGAGGCCATGCACCCCACCGGCGGTTTGCCTCACAACAATCGACCAGGGTTACCTTGTTTATGACAGCCCATCACCCGCCTGCCCTCACGGGCGTCGACACGCACGCCCATATCTTTCGCCATGACTTGCCGATGGTGCCCAACCGTCGTTACAGCCCGCATTACGATGCGCTGGTGGAGCAGTACTTCGACCATCTGGACCGCAACGGCCTCTCCCACGGGGTGTTGATCCAGCCGAGTTTTCTGGGAACCGACAACAGTTTCATGCTCGATGCGCTACGGCGTTTTCCACAGCGGCTGCGCGCCGTTGCGGTGGTCGATGCGGATGTCAGCGACCAGGAACTGGACGCACTGGACAACGCGGGCGTGGTCGGCATCCGCCTGAACCTGGTGGGCAAGGCACTGGCCGATTACAGCGGCCCCGCCTGGACCGCGCTGTTCGAGCGGCTGGCCCCGCGCGGTTGGCAAGTGGAGATTCAACGCAGCATCGATGACCTGGCTTTGATCGTGCCGTCGATCCTGGCCAGTGGCGTCAACGTGGTGATCGACCATTTCGGGCTGCCGGCTGGTGGCATCGACCCAAACAACCCCAACCACCAGGCGTTTCTCGCATTGCTGGCTGACAAGCGCGTGTGGCTGAAGCTGTCCGCGGCCTATCGCAGCCAATCCGACTTAGCCCAGGCAGCTTGGCTAGTGCAACAGACTCGCCAGGCGAGCGGCGGCCTCGACCGCTGCCTGTGGGGCAGCGACTGGCCGAATACCCAGTTTGAGCAACACACAGATTATGACCAGCAGTTCGCCTTCATCGGGGCGTTACTCCCGGACGCCAGCGAGCGCGACCAGGTGCTGATGATTAACCCGAAGAAGCTGTTCGGCTTCGACGTCTCCCGCTAACGAATCAAAATAACAACAGGACTCTACTCACATGATGAGCATGCTCGTCGTCGCGGCGATCGTCGTCGCCGTCGCCCTTGGCTACAAGACCCGGATCAATATCGGCCTGTTCGCCATCGCCTTCGCCTACCTGATTGGCTGTTTCGGCATGGGTCTCAGCCCGTCCGAAATCATCGGCATGTGGCCGCTGAAGATTTTCTTCGTGATCTTTTCGGTCTGCCTGTTCTACAGCTTCGCCACCGTCAACGGCACGCTGGAGAAGCTGGCCGAACACCTGATCTATCAATGCCGGACCGTGCCGCAGTTGCTGCCGTTTGCGGTGTTCTTCACCGCGACGGCCATCTCGGCGATGGGCGCGGGGTATTACACCGTACTGGCCTTCATGGCTCCCATCACCCTGCTGCTCTGTCAGCGCACCGGCATGAGCCTGATTACTGGCGGGATGGCGGTCAACTATGGCGCGCTGAGCGGGGCCAACTTCGTGTCGAGCCAGAGCGGTATTATTTTCCGCGGCCTGATGGTGAACGCCGGCATCCCGGAAAACGAGGCTTTCATCAACGCAGCGGGGATCTTCGTCAGTACCCTGGTGATTCCGCTGGTGGTGATTTCCGTGCTGGTGTTCATGACCGGGCATGGCAAGGCGATGAAGGCCTCGGCCTACGTGGCGACCGCGCCGACGCCGCTCAACCGCGAACAAAAGATGACCTTGTGGCTGACCCTTTTGATGATGGCCATCGTGCTCGCGGCGCCTATTGCCAACATCATCCTGCCGGACAACGCCACGGTCAGCTTCATCAACGCGAAGATGGACATCGGCCTGATTGCCAGCCTGTTCTCGGTCATCGCGCTGCTGCTGAAACTGGGCGACGAGCGCAAGGCCATGGCCTCGGTGCCCTGGGCCACGCTCATCATGATCTGCGGTGTGGGCATGCTCATTTCGGTTGCCATCAAGGCGGGCACCATCGACCTGTTGGCATCGTGGATGGGTAATAGCATTCCGCCGATTATGGTGCCGGTCGTGTTCGGTGTGGTGGCGGCGTTCATGTCGCTGTTTGCCAGCACCCTCGGCGTTGTGACCCCGGCCCTGTTCCCGATGGTGCCGGCGATTGCCTCGACACTGGGCCTCGATCCGATGATTCTGTTCATCGCCATCGTCGTCGGTTCCCAGGCCACCTCGATCTCGCCCTTCTCCTCCGGCGGCAGCCTGATCCTCGGCGCCTGCCCCACGGAAGAAAGCCGCGCCTCGCTCTTTCCGCAGTTGCTGCTCCGCGCTGCGCCCTTGGGCTTCGTCGCGGCGCTGATCTTCAACGTGCTGCTGACCTTCGTGTATTGAGCCCGCGATTAGCCTGAGCCTCGCGCCAGGCTACTGCGTCGACGCACGTGGAAATCGTCTCCGCCCAAGGCCATGCCGATCCTCTCTGGAATGGCCCTGGGCGTTGCCGCACCTGAGTGATGTCACCGGGGCCGCACTGTCAGCGCCTCGGCACCGCAGCCCATTCAGGGCTAGGAGAAATCGGATGAAAGAATGGTTCGCTGACCTCAGCATGACCAAGAAGCTGGCCATCGGCTTTGGCTCGGTGCTTTTACTCACCGCTGCGCTGGCCGTTTCCGGCTGGTTCAGCCTGGGTGATGTAACGCGCCGCAGCACGCTGCTGGAGCAGATTGCCTCGCTGAACGAATCGCTGGCCGAGCTGAGAGTCACCCGCCTACAGTACATGCTCGACAACGGTGATGTGACATCGGCCGAGACCGTGGACCGTACGCTGGCAGGGTTTGAGCAGCGCCTCAACGAGATCCTGCCAAACTTCACTCGGCCCGAAAATGTGGCGTTTCTGCGCCAGCAAGCCGAGCAGATTCAGCTCACCCGCGCCTCGCTGCAGAAGATGCGTGCCGCCTATGCCGCAGGCACCGCTGCCCGCGCCGACATGGGTAAGCAGGCGGCATTGGCCAGCAAGCCCATCGACGATATGGGCAAGGCGGTGGAGCAGTTCTCGGCCTCTGATGGCAATCGCTATGCCGGGCTCGAGGCGATTTCCGACCTGCGCATGAACTGGCAGTTGGTGCGTTACCAGATGCGCGGCTACAACATAACGCCTACCGCCGCAGTCGCGGCTCAGGTCGAAAAGCAGATTGAGCGAGCTCGGCAATCGGCCGCACGCGTGCAAGAGGTACTTGGAGGGAATTTCGCCACTCAAGTGGGAGTCACCAAACAAGCACTCGACGGTTACCTGGTCGCACTCGAGGCCGTCGTGGCCCAGACCGAGGCGATTGCCACGGCACGCCAGGAAATGGCGAATCAGACCACGGAGATCAACCGTCTCGGCAAGGCATTGGCCCAAGCCCAGGACGCGTTACTCGAGGAAGATATTGCGCAAGCTCGACTCACCCAGCTCACGGTTGCGACCCTGGCCTTGCTGATCGGCCTCTTCGCTGCGTGGCAGATTACACGGCAAATCACCCATCCCCTGGCCGCGACGCTTGCGGTGGTCAGGAATATCGCCGCGGGTAATTTGACCGACCAGCGCCACATTACCCGTAAAGACGAAATTGGCGCCTTGCAGCAGGGCGTGATGAGCATGGCGGCGACCCTGCGCGAGCTCATCGGGGGCATTCGCGACAGCGTCACGCAAATGGCCAGTGCTGCCGAGCAGCTGTCAGCTGTGACCGAGCAGACCAGCGTCGGCATGAACGCTCAGAAGGTCGAAACTGACCAGGCCGCCACGGCCATGCACGAGATGTCCGCCACGGTGCAGGAAGTGGCACGCAATGCCGAGGATGCTTACCAAGCGGCCAGCGATGCCGATCGCGAAGCCCGCGCGGGCGACGCGGTGGTCAGCGAAGCTATCCAGCAGATCGAGCGCCTGTCCGACGAGATGCTCCGCTCTACCGACGCCATGGCCAAGCTGGAATCGGAAAGCAAACGCATCGGCAGCGTCATGGACGTGATCAAGACTGTGGCCGAGCAAACCAACCTGCTGGCGCTCAACGCGGCCATCGAGGCAGCCCGTGCGGGTGAAGCGGGACGCGGGTTCGCGGTGGTGGCCGACGAAGTGCGTGGCCTGGCACAGCGGACGCAGAACTCCACCGAAGAAATCGAACAGCTGGTCGCCGCGCTGCATCAGGGAACGCAACAGGTCGCCGGTGCGATGCACAATAGCCACAGCCTGACCGAAAGCAGCGTCGCACTTACCCGTAAGGCCGGGCTGTCGCTCACTCACATCACCGCCAAGGTCTCGAATATCCAGGCGATGAACCAACAGATCGCCGCCGCCGCCGAAGAGCAAAGCGCCGTGGCCGAGGAGATCAGCCGCAGCGTGATCAGCGTGCGTGACATCGCCGAGCAGACCGCTACGTCCAGCGATGAGACCGCTGCCTCAAGCATCGAACTGGCCCGCCTGGGTAACGAACTGCAGGCCATGGTCAGTCGCTTCCGTATCTAGGGCTGTTGAGGTCGTTTCCACCCTACGGGTTCGAGCTGGCATGGCGGATTCGTAGGGTGGTCAACGCGCAGCTTGCCACCATTGATCGTTCTCATGCTCCGCGTGGGAATGCAGCCCTTGACGCTACGGCGTCCACTGGTAATGCCTGCACACCGTGGCGGAAAACGCTTCGCGGTTTTCCACCCTACGAACTGTGCTGCCTGAACGCCCGGTACAATGCTTCCTTTGCCGTACCGACCCGGAGCCGCCGCCCTTCATGTTTACCCTCGCCCACCTGGACACCCCGCCGCCTGAATCCCTGAAAGCCCAGGTGCTGCAGATGGTGGTGGATTACCTGAGCGACATCAGCCCGGTATCGCTGACGCCCAGCAACCCACTGTTTCAGCTGTATCAATACGTGGTCGGCTACGAGGTTCATCTGTACCTGAAGAGCATGGACGGCGCCCAGCCCGGCAAGCCCAAGCTGATGCTGGCACTGGACGATGAAGACCCGGCCCGCGTGCTGGGTTTTGCTCTGTATCTGCCCTATGTGGATGACCCGGACGCCTGCGCTCTGGTGTACCTGGCGGTGCAGGCCAGTCATCGCCGCAATGGGATCGGCAGTGGCATGGTGGCGGAAATGGTGGCCCGCTATCCCCATGCCCAGGTGGCATGCGTGGCCGGCAAGGCGCCGTTCTTCGAGGCGCAGGGCTTTCAAGCCCTCGCCGCCCACGGCCCGCAGGTGCTGATGAACACCCGCCGCGAAGCCAGCCCAGGCGCCCTGGCCGTGCAGGATCTGGAACCGATCTACCGCTCCACCGAAGTACGCCAGATTCACACCTACCTGCTGAAACAGCACGGTCAGAAGGCCATGGGCGACGCCGAGAGAAAACGCGACCGTCTGCTCGACCAGCTGGCCCGCCAGGCCCAGGCGTATGTGGCCGAACGGCAGACGCCGCGCCTGCATTGATACAAGGATTCTGCGGGCAGCCTCGCCGTTTTTTCGACGCCACTGGCGGCCGCCCTACGACACCGCTGCGTGCGCCTGCCCCGGAAACTCATGCCTTTCAGTCAACAATCATTTGCCAATCCCAGGCTGTTTCATGCGGTTGCGCGCCGCTAATCTGCCGCCATCCATTTTGACGAGATGCCCATGAAAAACGTTCTACTCCTCAACGGCGGTAAACCATTCGCTCATTCCAAGGGCCAGTACAACAGTACGTTGCATGACGCGGCGGCGGCCTTCTTTGACCGCGCCGGGTTCGACATCAAGACCACCGAGATCGATGCCGGCTACGACGTGCAATCCGAGGTGCAAAAAATCCTCTGGGCCGATGTGGTGATCTACCAAATGCCCGGCTGGTGGATGGGCGCGCCCTGGACCGTAAAGCAGTATCTGGACGAGGTTTTCACTGCCGGTCATGGCAGCCTTTACGCCAGCGACGGCCGCACCCGTTCGGACGCCTCGCAGAAGTACGGCAGCGGCGGTCTGGTCCAGGGCAAGCGCTACATGCTGTCGCTGACCTGGAACGCACCGCAGCAAGCCTTCGACGACCCCAGCGATTTCTTTGAAGCCAAGGGTGTGAACGCCGTCTACTTCCCGTTCCACAAGGCCAACGAATTCCTGGGCATGAGCGCGCTGCCGACCTTCCTGTGCACCGACGTGATCAAACAGCCGAACATCGAGCGGGATGTCGCCCGCTACCAGCAACACCTGGCCGAGGTGTTTCAGGCACGCGGCTAGGCCGTGGCTCGGTGGACAACGCGCTGCTTGTCCACCGGATCAGCACCGCCGATGGCTTGATCGTCAGGGCCTTGAAGCAATCGCCTGCTCAACCGCTTTGAGCAACTCGGGAGCGTCGGGTTTGGTGCGGCTGGAGAAACGCCCGACCACCTGGCCCTGGCGGTCGATTACGTACTTGTAAAAGTTCCAGCGCGGGGCGGCGGTCTGCTCGGTCAAGTGCTTGAACAGCGGAATGGCCTGCGCGCCGGTGACCCGTTGCGGCTCGGTCATGGCAAAGGTCACGCCATAGTTCACGTAGCAGACCTCGGCGGTTTCGGCGGAGTCGTCGGCCTCCTGCAAAAAGTCATCCGACGGCACGCCGAGCACTTCGAGGCCATCCTCCTTGTAGCGCTGGTAGAGCGTTTCCAATCCAGCGAACTGACCCACGAAGCCGCAATGGCTCGCCGTATTGACCACCACCAGCGGTTTGCCCGCAAAGCGCTGGCACAGGTCGATACTGTCCTTGGCGCGCAGCTTGGGCAGTTCGCCCTGCAGCAACGCCGGGCACTCGGCAGCCCATATGGGGCCGGCAAGCGCAGCAAGCATAAGTGGCACGAGCAAAGCGCGGCAGTTCATGGTGGATGTCCCGTCAGTGGTGAGTCCGGCTTACGCTACGCGTGCATAGGAGCTGGGGCAATGCCCGTGCGGCCCGGAATCACTGCGCTGCCAAGCAGGCCCGGGCGTCCCCTACGGGTGGGTTATGCACACCGCGTTCCTGCCCCCGGATGGCCACCCCACTCCAGAAACTTACCTGCCCGCCACGCTTCCAATGCCATGGAGCGAACACCACGGCTAGGAGCGTCACCCTATGGACACGCGTCGCGCATGGTTGATCCTGCATGGCAAGCAGGCCTTGAACGAGGAAGTACGCGCCGCGGTACAGGCCCGGCGTGACGCTGGCTGGGAGTTGGCCGTGCGACTGACCTGGGAAGAAGGCGATGCTCGGCGCCTCGTGCAGGAGGCGGTGCAGGCGGGGTATCCGGTGATTATCGCCGGCGGTGGCGATGGCACGTTGCATGAGGTGATCGAGGCCATGGTCGAGTTCGAGGCTGACGCCAGCCTGGCGCTGCTGCCGTTGGGCACCGCCAATGATTTCGCCCGGGCTGCTGAGGTGCCGCTGGAGCCTGCAACGGCGCTGGACTTGCTGGAGGTCGCGCCGGTGCGCATCGACCTGGGCGAAGCCGAGGGACGCTGGTTCCTGAATATGGCCACCGGCGGTTTTGGTTCGATCATTACCGCTAACACCTCTGAAGACCTGAAAAAAGCCTTGGGCGGCGCAGCTTACCTGCTCACCGGCCTGACCCGCTTCAGCGAGGTGCGTTCCGCATTCGGCCACTTCAGCGGACCCGATTTCACCTGGGAAGGCGAATTCGTCGCCTTAGGGATTGGCAATGGCCGCCAGGCGGGCGGTGGGCATCTGCTGTGTCCGCAGGCGCTGGTCGATGATGGCCTGCTGGATATCTGCATCATCCCGGCACCGCAGGATCTTTCGCAGACCCTGACGACGCTGTTGTCCGGCGGCATCCTCGGCCTGGAGTCGGTGTCCGTCAGTGCGCGCCTTGCGTGGGTCGATGTGGAAGCCCCGGAAGGCCTGGACCTGAACTTGGACGGCGAGCCCATGCAAAGCGAACGCCTGCGCTTCAGCGTCCGCCCGCAGGCATTGGCAGTTCACTTGCCGGTTGGTTCGCCGTTGTTGAGCGCTGCGCGAAAGGGCGTGTAAAGCCTGCGTTCGCCTGGCTCAGTGAAGCCGCGTTTCGCCTCTGTAAACAGAAGCGTGTCTGGCGCTCGCGTCGCTTTCTCCAGCACCACTGGCCAGGGCAAAGCACGCAGCCGCACTCGGGCTTCCTGCCTAAGCTGTCGGCAGCACCCTCTTTTCAATGGGCTCACGCGTATCGACCCGTCACGCTCACGGCGCCTGAAACACCTCATCCAGCAGATCATTCATCGCCTGAAACGCCCGTTCAGCCACGATCGGGTGGTATTCGTTGCGCCCTGGTACGTTGGCGTAGGGGTCGGTGAAGGAATGCACCGCGCCGCCGTAGCTGACCAGTTGCCAATCGACATGGGTGGCGGCCTTCATCTCGGCGATGAAGCCGTCGACCTGCTCCTGCGGCACGCCGGGGTCGTTGGCGCCGTGCAGCACCAGCACCGGTGCCTTGATGTTGCGCGCATCGGCAGGGTTGGGCGTGTCGAGGTTGCCATGGAAGGAGACGAAGGCGTTCAGGTCAGCACCTGAGCGGGCCAGTTCCAGAATGGCCCCACCACCAAAGCAGAAGCCGATGGCGCCCAGTTTCTGGCTGTCCAGGGCAACTGTACCGGCCTGGGCTTTCAAGGCATCGACGGCTGCCTGGGTGCGCTTGCGCATTAGCGGGCGATCCGCGCGCAGGGTCGTGGCGGCGGCCCGGGCTTCATCGGGATTGCTGGGCCGGATGGCCTTGCCATACAGGTCGGCAATCAGCACCACATACTTGTCACTGGCCGCACGCGCAGCTTTCTCGGTCGCACGGTCGGTCACGCCCAGCCAGTTGGGCACCATGATCAACCCCGGGCGCGGGGTGGTCACCGCATCGTCGTAGACCAGCGTGCCCTCGAAGGTTTCGCCATCAATCTCATAGACCACCGGCTTGGCCACCACCGCCGCGTCGGCAATGCTGATCATGGCGAGAGACAAGGCCAGGACCGAGGGAAGCAATGTTGGGCTCATCTGCAATTCTCCATTGAGTTTGCCCACAACAGTAGCTGCTGCCACATGTCACAGTCCGAAGAACGCGGCTTACTCGCGTGAGGTGAGAAAAGCCGTCGGCGGTGAACCATCAGCGTTCAGCTGAAAGATCTCAGCCGGCCTGCCGCTGGGGTCGAGCACCAGCAGCCCGATGCCGCTGCCATTCCATAGGCGCTCGCCGGCCTGGCTGCGGTCAGGCACGCGCGGCACCACTTCCAGCCGACGGCGCTTGGTCAGCCAGTTCAGCGGTGAATGCGTCGCGTAGAGCCAGCGATTGAGGCGGTCGAACCAGTCGAGCAGACGCCGGGGGAATTCGTTCTTTATCCCGCTGCTGGTGATCTGCCAGAGCTGCGGGCCTGTCTCGCGGGCGCGAATGTGCAGCTCGTAGACGAACGAATAATGCACATCACCTGAAAGAATCACGTAATTACCCGGCGTGCGTGAATGGCGGAAGATATTCATCATCACGTGGGCGGCGCCGCGGTGGGCCATCCAGTTTTCCGCATCGACCAGCAGCGGATGACCCGCCCAGCTGAAGATGCGCTGCACCGCCTCGATCAGCTTGACCCCGAACATGGGTGTGGGCGACACGATCAGCACGGCCGGATGGTCCAGCAAATGCTGCTGGAATTCACTCAGCGCTTCCCAGTCCATCAGGCCCGAGGGCCGGCTCAGGTTGCGCTCGCTGCGCCAGCGACGGGTGCGGGTGTCCAGCACGACCAGCGGCGGTTCGGTGGCCAGTTCGTAACCCCAGCCGTGGAAGTGACGCAGAGCTTCGATCAGCCGATCCTGATGTGCGCGGTCCAGCCCGGTGCCGTCGACCACCTCCATCAACTGCTGCGTCTGTGCCAGCAGCTCGGTGAACCGCTCGGGCTGGTTGCCCCAGGCTTGGCACAGCAGGTAGGCGAGCAGCGCATTACCAATGATCCGCCGCGACAGCGGATGACCATAGGCGGTCTCTTCCCAGCGTGCGGAGAGGTTCCAGTCGTCGGTAATGTCGTGGTCGTCGAAGATCATCAGCGTCGGCATATGGGCCAGCGCTCGGGCGGCCCGTGGCAAACCTTGCCGGAAGGCCTGCAGGCACCCTTCTTCGCGCCGGTACCGTTCGGCCTGCTTGGCGGTGAGCGAGTTCGGTATGACGGGCGCGATCAGTGTCCAGCACACCGGCGACCAGACCAGCAGGTACATGGCCATGACTTCGGCGAAGGTGATCAGGTGGTTGTGCCCGTTGGCGGTGGTGAACACCGGTTTTTCCACCCCGCCAAAGAAGCGCTCGCGCAGCGCCTCGTTGGACTTGAACGCCGGCAGCAAATCCTCGCGCCGGTAATAGGTGGCCGGGTGGCGGAACAATTCCTCGCTGTCAGCCACCACCGCGCCTTCAAGCTGCTCGCCATACAACCCCAGCCGGTGGATCAGCGCATGAATGGCCACCAGCATCGGCCCGGCAACATCGTCGGCGTACACCTGATCGCCGGTCATCAACAACAGCGCCGGGTGGCCTTGCGGGTTATCGAGGTGCTGACCGAGCAGTTCATCGACACACAGCAGGCCGTCCTTAGCCGCGTGGTGTGGCTTGCGACACGAACCGTGCAACACGCGGTCCAGCCGCGACTTGATGACGAAGCTGGGCCGCTCCGTGCCCTCATGCAGCAGGTGCGGCGCCCAGTCGGCCATGCCCCGCTCCGCCTGCCCGGCTTCGTGCAGGATAAGGTCGTAGCCGATCAGACAGTCGGTGGGCAGTGGCTCGTCCAGCGCGACGTCGATCAGGTGCAGCACCGCCTCGCGGCCGATCTGCACCTGGTTACAGTTGGTCTCGTCCAGTGCGATGTGTTGCGCGCCGTTCATGGCGCTTTCGAGCAGCAGGCCAAGCTGCAGCGGGCGCGAGCCCACCAACCAGAACACCAGGCGACCCGGCTCGGCACGACGCAACAACGGACCCGCGAGAACAGCAGGCAGGATTTCGGAATGAACAGCGGAATCAATCTGGAATGGCATATGCGCGTAGCTAACGGAGGGTCGAGCGAGTGGAGGCATAGTGTGACAGCGTCGACACCTACTGTGTCGCTGCCGGGCGTCATTGCATCTGGCTTCGTGCTTGAGTTTCAACCAATCGGATCTAGGTTGAAGAGATTGCTAACCGACGGATTGGGTGCGTAGATGAAACGGATTTTATATGCGTACGTAGGGATTCTGGGGCTTGCCATCGTCGCCACCGGCGCGGTTGCCAAGGATTTTGCCTGCCTGATGGAAGGCAGCGCAGGCACCATGCGGGTCAAGGATTGCATCCATACCAACGAGCTGAGTGAAACTGAGCTCAAGAAAATGTGCGACGGTCTTTCCAAGACTGCCGAGGCACTCGGCGCCACGGCTGCAAAAATAACCTATCTCTCCTCCTGCCCGGCCGGCTACCAGGCCTCGTGTAAAGGGCTTTTCGGCAAGCCGATCACGGCCTACTACTACGAACATGATCCCATGATCGATCTGCCCAACGGCTGCGTCATGTTGGGCGGTGCCTTCAAGTAACACCGCGCCGTTGCACAAGACGCTGGAGCCGTAAAGCGATCAGGCCGGCACCGCCCTTGCGGCGTTCCCGAAGCGCAGCATCGTCACGCCACACAGCACCAGACCAACCACCGCCAGCACGCCGCCGACCACGCCAATGTTCGCCAGGCCCAACTGTTGGCTGACCACGCTGCCAAGCAACGCGCCGGCGCCGATTCCCACGTTGAAAATGCCGGAGAACAGCGACATGGCTACATCGGTGGCGTCCGAGGCATGGTGCAGCACCTTGGATTGCAGGGACAGGCTGAAACACAAGATGGCGATGCCCCACACCGCGCTCAGTACGCAAATGCCGAGCACTGAGCCGGCGGCCGGCAACAGCAGCAAGAGGCACAGCGCCAGGGCAAGGATGGCGCCGAACAGAAAACCCTGGGAATAGCGGCTGCTGTAACGGCTGAACAGCAACGAGCCGAAAATGCTCGCGCCGCCGAACAGCAGCAGGATGAAGGTGGTCATGTTGCCGCTGAGCTGCGCCACCTGCCGGGCAAACGGCTCGATGTAGCTGTAGGCGGTGAATTGCGCGGTGATGACCACAGCAGTCAGCACATAGATCGAGACCAGCGCCGGACGCCTGAACAGCACCGGCAGGCTCTGCAGCGAGCCGGAATTCTGACTGGGCAGCAGCGGCAAGGTGCGCGCCAGGCACAGCAGGGTCAGAAACGCCAGCCCCGAGAGGGCCAGAAAGGTCATGCGCCAGCCGAGGATTTCACCGACCACCCGCCCCAACGGAATCCCCAGCACCATGGCCAGCGTGGTGCCCGTGGCCAACAGGCCCAGCGCTTGGGCGGCCTTGCCTGGCGGGGCCACGCGCACCGCCAGGGAGGCGGTGATTGACCAGAACACCGCATGGGAAAAGGCGATGCCGGTGCGGCTCAGCACCAGCACCTCATAGCTCCAGGCCACGCTGGAGAGCAGATGGCTGACGATAAACAACGCAAATACGCCGATCAGCAGCTTGCGTCGTTCGACGCTGCGCGTCAGCAGCATCAACGGCAGCGAGGTGAGCGCCACGATCCAGGCATACACCGTGAGCATCAGCCCAACCTGGGCGGTCGGCATCTCGAAGCTGTGGCCAATATCGCTGAGCAATGCGACCGGCACGAACTCGGTAGTGTTGAAAATAAACGCGGCCAGCGCCAGCGCGGCCACGCTGAGCCAGCTACCGCCTTGGGCGGCATTCACGGTAGTCGTCATGGAGGCAAATCAAAACCAGGCGGATCGAGCCAGAAGAAAACCAGGGCACGCGCGCGCATCGCAGGAATCCAGGCAACCGCAGGCAGGATCGCCAGGGCAACGGACTCAGGAGAACGAGGGGGCATCCTGAAAACGTGCGAATTCTATGCCTCGCGATGGCCCACCACAACGGCAGCGGGATACCGAACGTGCCAGCGGTCCGATCCGCTGTTCGGGAAGGGGCAGCCACCGTTCCGCTTGTCAGCTGCACGGGGGTGTTGCACGCGATGCGCGCCACCGCCAACTAAGCTCACTGCGCCTTCGAGACCACGGACAGGATGTCCGGGTGACCCTCCAACGGAGCCTCTGCCAGTGACGGTCGGGGGCAACGCCTCAAGAGACCATGGACATGTCCAATGCAGGCAGCGTGGATATTCTCTGGACCGGCGGCTGGGATTCCTCCTTCAGAGTCCTCAGCCTTGCCCTGACTGAAAAAGCGACCGTACAGCCTCACTACATCATCGACCTGGGGCGTCTCTCCAGCCTGCGAGAATTGCAGGCGATCAACGATATCCGCCAGTGCCTGGCGAGGTTCGACAGCCAGGCTAGCCAACGTATCAAGCCCACAATCCTCACCTCTATCAACGATATTCCGCCCGATCAGGCCATTACCCAGTCCTACCGGCGCTTGAAATCACGGGCACACCTGGGCAGTCAATATGACTGGCTGGCCCGCTATGCCAAATTCAGGAACCTCACGACGCTGGAACTTAGCGTCCACATCGACGACAAGGCGTATTTTTTCCTGCAGGGTCAGGTCACACCCGCAGCGTCCGGCCACTGGGCGCTGAAGCGGTCAGGCGATAGCCAGGAGGACGACCTGCACATCTTTGCCAACTACCGGTTTCCCGTGCTCATGCTGACCAAGGAACAGATGCGGCAGCGGGCCATGGAGCAAGGCTTTATCGCGCTCCTGGAAAAAAGCTGGTTCTGTTTCACGCCCCGTGCGGGCCAACCGTGCGGCCTGTGCAATCCCTGCCGTTATTCCATTGAGGAAGGCATGAGCTATCGGCTGCCCCGCGCCTCACGGCTGCGCTACCGTTTTCGCTACCCCATTCAGTTTTTAGCGTCTACGTACGGCCTGTCCAAGATGCTGGCCAAACGCGCACTCTCTTGATGTGGCCAAGAGGTGATCACGCCTGTTCATCTCTCGTGCGAAGTGGTCCACACTTCGCACGCATCCCGATCAGAAGAGGCGTCGATCATGCGCAAGGCCGATATTCAGCACCGCAAGGCTATTCAGCTTGAGCGCTTGCAGCGGTTCCTCGCCTGGACCATAGCGAGATACCCCGAATTCGCGCCGAACAAGCGCCACCAAGACGACTGGTTCATTGCCTATCAAGGCCATCGCATCGCGGAGATCGGTCGGGCGGCGCGGGCATTCTGGCTGGGGCTTACCGAAAGTGCTGTGGATGACGTGCTGGCCCAGCCCGAGCCGACTGGCCTGATCGGCCGCATTCTCGCCCGTGACGTGCATGACTATGCCTGCCCGGTGGATGTGTTCGGCATCGAAAGAACCTTCAGCTGCGGCGTACAGACGTTTCTAAGCAGCGCGTGGGCCTCGCGCTTGGCGGACAGCACCTCCAGCGACGCGTTTGAAACAACTGTGCAGCACGCGGTGCATGCCTGGGTTCGCGAGCGGCTGCAAGTACTCAAGCGGCCGTTCGCCACGTTGAGCGATGAGCAAAAGGAACAAACTCTAGCCACGCTGCGCCCCACGCTGGCGGGCGTCGATGCGTTTGCGGCGACGGCTATCGACATCCTGAACGAAGTCATGCACGAGCTGCGCTATGTGGTGGAGCTGCGCCAAGGTAGCTTGGCGCTCGATGTGCAGCGCCGCGTGCCGGCCGGCCAGGGCCATGTGCTCAGCGATCAGGAAGTGCTCGATTGGAAGGCGCAGGATCGCCAGGCGCTGGAAGAAAAATTCGCCCTGCTGGTGGACCAGGCCGGTGACTTCGACCTGCAACTGCTGGGGCAGAAGCGCCTGAACGAAATCTTCTTCATGGAGCCGCAAAAGCTCATCCGCTCGGTGCGTTATGCGCGCCAGGCTCATGCGGAAAAGATGGCGTTTGCCGTGCTGCTGGAAAACCCGCGCTTCGCCCATTACCACAAGCTTTACCCGGCGCGGCGGCTGACTCGCACCTGGACCGCGCTGCTCGGCCCGACCAACAGCGGCAAGACTCACCGCGCCATTGAGACGATGACCGGCGTCACCCACGGTATTTACCTGTCGCCGCTGCGCCTGATGGCGCTGGAAAATCAGGAACGCATCGAAGCCATGGGCGTGCCCTGCTCGCTGGTCACCGGCGAGGAAGAGATCATTCGTGAGGGCGCCACGCACTTTTGCTGCACGGTCGAGGAGTTCGCCCGCTTCCGCGATCAGCATTGGGACGTGGTGGTGATCGACGAAGTGCAGATGATGGCCGACGATCAACGCGGCTGGGCCTGGGTGGATGCGCTGGTCAGCGCCTACACGCCGGAGCTGATCATGACCGGTCCGGCACTGATCGAGCCGTCGCTGAAAACTCTGTGCGAATTGTGCGAAGACCGTCTGGTGATCAAGCGCACCAAACGTCTGTCGCCGGTGGATGTGGCGCGCCACTCCACCACGCTGAAAAAGCTCGACGAAGGCTCGCTGCTGGTGGCCTTCAGTCGCAAGACGGTGCTGGAACTCAAGGGCCTGTTGGAGATGACCGGCAAGAGCGTGTCGGTGGTCTATGGCGCGCTGTCGCCGGAAGTGCGCCGCGAGCAGGCTCGGCGCTTTCGCGAAGGCGAGGCGGACCTGATGGTGGCCACCGATGCGGTGGGCATGGGCCTGAACCTGCCGGCGCACACGCTGTGTTTCTACACCGATGAAAAATTCGACGGCATCCAGAACCGCCAGCTCAAGGTGCAAGAGGTCAAGCAGATCGGTGGGCGCGCCGGGCGCTTCGGTCATCACGATAACGGCTACATCACCGCGCTGGACCCACAGACCCTGCAATCGATCAAGCGTCTGTTCAACAGCCCGGACGTGCCGATCGACTTGGCGCAGTTTCAGGTGCGCCCGTCCATCGAGCACCTCACCGCGATTGCCGAATTGATGAACGACCCCAGCCTGCTGCGCGCCTGGCTGACCTTCAATCGCAACATCAACTTCGGCGAGGAATTCATTTCCATTCTGCCGGACGAGTTGGCCGACTGGATCGCGCTGATCGACGACCCGGACATCGAACTCTGGCTGCGCTGGATCTTTGCCTGCACGCCGATTCGCGGCGGGCTGGACAGCCCCGCCAGTACCTTTGCCCAGCAGTGGCTGCAGAAAGTGGCGCGTGGCACCGTCATCGAACCACCCCGGTTGCTGATCAACGCCGAACTGGCGACCCTGGAAAGCTCACTGCACGTCATCGAAACCTACCTGCACCTGGCACGCACCCTGCCGGATTATTTCCCCGGCGTGGAGCGTGGCGAGGAACACCGCCGCCTGCTCAACGACGCCATTACCCGCGAACTGTCGCGGCGGCGCACCCCAAAACGTACCGACCAACGCCGCATCAAGGGCGACACGAAAAGCTGCCAGCAATGCGGCAAACCGATGCCCTTGCTGGAAAGCCAATTTCGCCTGTGCCAGGCGTGTTATCGGGCGCAGCAGCAACGAAGCGGCCGGGGAAGACAATAACTATTCCGCCGCCACGCTCCCACGTTTTATAGAGGTGGATGTCGCTTTTCCACCCTGGCTCCGCTCGATGGATCGCCACCCGGTGGATCGCCACCCGGTGGATCGCCACCCGGTGGATCGTCCCCCGATAGATCGATGAAGCGCGATTCACCCTACGCTCGATTGTCAAAGACTGAGAGGGCCATGGCCACTCTAACTGAGCATGTCGATCATCATCGCGTTGGTGTAGACCAGGCTGCCATCGCTGGCCCGGTGCCCAACCAGATGAAACTGGCCTCGTTGATCATCCGGACGCAAATAGACCCGCAAGTGGCAATCGGCCAACGGTCCGCAATCGGGTGGTGGGATCAGCTCCAGCGTCGACAAGTCAGGCGTGATCAGCACCTCCGCCCCTCCACTTTTCACCAACTGCTCTTCAGCCTCTTCCAGTTGCCGGTGATGGTTCCCGTCGATGTAGAAATGAAAAACACCCAGCGGGCTGGAGGCTTGCTGGGGGCTGGTTTTGCACCAGCCTTCGATGTCCAGAGTACTCATGGCGAACCTTCCTCATGGTCGGGGCACACGCCCCCGTCTCCGGCTTGGACATGTCAATGCGCACTGTTGATCCGTGAACGACACCCGTGCCGATCAGTCCCAATAGGGAACCCAACGGGAGTCCTTACCATGCTCAAGTTCCTCGGCAGTACGATTGGCATCATCTTTCTGATTGGCCTGATCGTGGTCATCGGTTTCTTCATGCTGGTGTTCTAACGCCGCCTCGCTCGCTTAGCAGCGAGGCGGACGCTACGGCGCCGTAGCGAATACCTGCGTCCAATAGATCGCGGCACTCCCCTGCTCGCCCATGGCATAGGCAGCGCCCATTTCTGTGAACTGAGAATTCATGATGTTGGCGCAATGCCCTGGGCTGGAGAGCCAGCCGGCCAGGGTCTTCTCCACTTCGACCTGCCCGCTGGCGATGTTTTCACCAACCGCTTGCCAGCGATAACCCGCACGGCTGACTCGCGCACCGAGGTCGCTGCCATCACTGCCTGCGTGGCTCAAGGTGTTGTGCATGACCATGTCGCGGCTGTGATCGAAAGCGGCCTGGGCCAGCCGGTCGCTCCAAGCCAAGGGCGCCGCGGCCGGGTACAGCTTTTCGCCACAATTCCTGGGTGCCGCACGCACGGCATTGACCCGTTCGAGCAGGTCCAGCCCGGTGCTTTTCCACTGTTCGGCCGGGACTGAATCCGTGCTTGCCGCCTGCACGGCCGGCAATCCGATACTGACCAGCAGAACCATCATCCGAGGGCGTAAGGCGGTGATCAGCATGCTAATACCTCCGTGACTGTGCCCATTGGACTCGCCCCGCGCCTTGCGGTTGCCAATCCGACCTACGGTGCTGAATGCAGGCCTCTGTTCCGCTGTCCCAATCGAAGCTCACAACAACGAATGAGGAAATCTCCATGGGCCTGTTCGATCGGATCAAAGAAAAACTCGGTTTCGGCCATGACGACAAGACGGTGCCCACATCCCCCCAACCGTCGACGAGCACGGTGGCGGACGCGAATCGTCCTGACGCTGCATCCAATGCCACGACAGTTCCGGGCGCCGGCTCAGCTCTGGGCGGCGTGGGCGATTCCAGCACCATGAGTACCGTCGACGTCACCGCCAAACTCGACGGCATGGCTGCCAGCCATTCGGAGCAACTCAACTGGCGTACCTCGATTGTCGACCTGCTGAAATTGCTGGGTCTGGACAGCAGCCTGGAGCATCGCAAGGAGCTGGCCACCGAGCTGGGTTGCCCGCCGCAATTGATGAGCGACTCCGCCCAGATGAATACCTGGCTGCACAAGACCGTGATGCAGAAGCTGGCCCAGCATGGCGGTACGATCCCCCCTGAGCTGCTTACCTGAGCGCAACGCTTCACTCTGGCATTACGCCAGCCACTCGGCGGCCGGTTACCCGGCCGCCAAGATGCGGTACGACGCGACGGTGCGCCGCATCAATAGCAACCGCCGCGTCGTTTCAAGGGTGGGTCCAGCCTGCAACTTCGATGCGCGGCCCGATGCACATCCGCAGTGTTTACGGTAGGCTCCGCCCCTTCATTGATAGGAGTACCCCCCATGGCCCGAGCCACTGCCCGTCACATCCTTGTTGCCAGCGAAGCCAAGTGCAACGAATTGAAAGCCGCCATCGAAGGCGGTGCCGATTTTGCCAAAGTCGCTAAAGAAAACTCCACCTGCCCATCCAGCCGTGACGGCGGCAACCTTGGCTCGTTCGGCCCGGGCCAGATGGTTAAGGAATTCGATACCGTAGTATTCAGCGCTCCGCTGAATGTCGTGCAAGGCCCGGTGAAAACCCAATTCGGTTATCACCTGCTGGAAGTCACCAGCCGCCAGGACTGATGCACCGCGCCCCCAGCCCACGGGGGCGTCTCCTGCTGTTCCTGGACTAGCCTGAAACAACAGGTATTCGGGAGAAACAGCATGTTTCACGTCAAGCGAATAGCCGATAACCGCCTCGATGTGCAGCTCTCCGGCAAGCTCGACAGCGACGAACTGCACGTGCTGGTCGATCACCTGATGAATGCCTCCACCGGCTTCACCCATGGCCGCATGCGCTATTGCATCCACGATTTCGACAGGCCTTCGCTCGGCGCCCTGGCCATGGAACTGTCGCAAGTCGCTCAGCTGTTCATCCTCATCCGCCGCTTTGAGCGCTGCGCCGTGATCGCCGACAAACGCTGGCTGCGCATCGCCAGCAAGATCGAAGGCGCCTTGATTCCCGGATTAAAAATCAAAGCGTTCGCGCCAGACGAAGCGCAGGCAGCCGAAGCCTGGCTGGAGCAACCGTAATTTCGGCGGCCGCGCCCGGCCTTTGTCTGAATGCATCCAGTCACAGCCCGTTATGGCCAAACGGTGGGCTGCCCGATTCGCGCTTGGGTTTGTTGCGGATTGTTCATGCTTTAAAGGCCACGGCGTAGAATTCGCCCCCTGTGTTGCAGTCGATCTGCGACTCACCTTCCTCCTCCCGCATATGAGAGAAACCATGGGCGCCCAGTGGAAAGCCAAACCTAAAGAAGCCGCCGCCAATGCCAAGGGCAAGATCTTTGGCAAGTTGGTCAAGGAAATCATGATCGCCGCGCGTAACGGCGCCGACCCAGACACCAACGCCAAGCTGCGCCTGGCCGTGCACCAGGCCAAGAAAGCCTCGATGCCCAAGGACACCCTGGATCGCGCCATCAAGAAAGGCGCCGGATTGAGCGGCGAAACCGTCCACTACGAACGCACCCTGTATGAAGGCTTTGCCCCCCATCAGGTGCCGCTGATCGTCGAGTGTCTGACCGATAACCTGAACCGTACCGTGGCGGAAATTCGCGTGTTGTTTCGCAAGGGCCAACTGGGCGGCGCCGGCTCGGTGAGCTGGGATTTCGATCACGTCGGCCTGATCGAAGCGACTCCCGAGGGTGACGCCGATGCAGAACTGGCGGCCATCGAATCGGGCGCTCAGGATTTCGAAGCAGCGGACGAAGGCGACACGCTGTTCATCACCGACCCGACCGATCTGGATGCGGTGTCGCGCGCGTTGCCCGAGTTCGGCTTTACCGTGCACTCGGCCAAGCTGGGCTACCGACCGAAGAACCCGGTCAATAACCTGAGCGCCGAAGCCCTGGCTGAAGTCGAGGCCTTCCTGGAAGCCATCGACGACCACGATGATGTTCAGAACGTTTATGTCGGATTGGCTGGCTGAAGCGGCCCGCGACGGCAAGACCAAACCATTGAGCTCCCGCGTTTGCGGGAGCTATGGCACGTGGTTTTGCAGAGTTAATAAATTCCCACGCGAGGCTGCGTGGGAATTGTTCGAGCTCAGGCCTTGTCGACGCCCTTTTTCACGGCGTCCTTGAGATCGCCCTTGAGTTGCTGACCCTCGCCCTTCACTTCCTGGGCCTTACCTTCACCTTTCATCCGCTCATTATCGGTCGCTTCGCCGACGCCTTGCTTGATCTTGCCGGCGGCTTCGTTGGCGGTACCTTTGATTTTATCGCCTGTGCTTCCCATGACAGCTCCCTTTTCAGGTGTCGAATGACACTTCAGTAGACGGCTGGAGGAGATGAGAGTTGCGCTGACTCGACGAAACGAATGGTGGATTACAACGAAAAACGGCAGGCGCTCACGGGGCGCCTGCCGTTAAAAGGAGAGAATTACAGACGGGCTTGTTCGTCAGCCAGGAAGTCTTCTTCGAGCAACGCATCCTGACTCATCGTCTCAGGCTGACCGCCTTGCAACGGCTGGGTGACGGCACGCTTGCTACGCAGCTTGCCAAACTGATGACTCAAGGCATTGCCCAGTTTCTCGATGGCACCGTCCAGGGCTTGCTCCAAGGCTTCGGCCCGGTGGGTGACGGAAATCGGTTGCAGCCCCTTGGGGCGCGCCTCGATCTGGCAACGCTTATCCTGGGCACCGGATTTGTCACCATTCTCGTCGTTAAGGTGGACAACAATGCGGGTCAGTTCGTCGTCAAAGCGCTCCAGCTTGCTGGCGACCGTGGCACTGACCCAATCTGCGAGACGGGCACTGCCTTCGATGTGGTTATCGCTGTGAACCTGGATTTGCATAAGGTCATCCTTCTTCGTCTTGATCCGCCGCTCTGATGATCGAACGGCATGAAAGCTATGACATTGTTCAGGACTTTAAGCAAGACCGATGCTACCAATGGCCGCATGCCGCGCGTTGATTCGAGATACAGATTATGACCAGTGCACAAAAGACGGCAGGTATACTGCCAGGCCTTCTTCTCCCTCGGCGCACCACGGAACGCTTATGACCACCCACGCGATGCAAGCATCTGCTGATGCACCCCATGCCGAATCCACTGACCGCGAGTCGGGCCTGAGCAAACCGGAATCCGCCTCCGCCAAGCCCGGCATTCCCGCCTTCAGTTTCCCCTTTTCGCCCAGCGCCTACGCGGCCGACAAGAAAAACGATCAGCCCTGGCATCAAAAGGGCAACAAATCCAATCACGATCAACGGCCTGGCCTGCCACCCAAAGGCAGCAGCAAGTCGATGGGTAAACGCTGATTTCAGAACGCAAAAAGGCGCGGCCTTGGGGCCGCGCCTTTTGACTCGCATGACTCAGAAGTTGTAACCGATACCCAGGCTGTAGAGAAAGAGCCCATCGTCAAAACGGTCATCCGCCTCGCTTCCACTCTCGAAGAGGAACTGATACTCGGCCATGGCGGTGATGAAGGTCTTGTCCGCGACCCAGTGCTTGATGCCGATTTCCGGCCCCGCCATGAAACTTTCCTCCACCTGTTCGCCATACACGCCACCCAGGCTCACGCCTATGAATGGCCGGGTATTGCCGGTGCCGAAGTGGTAGTCGTAAAACACCCGGGTTGAGCCGTCGAACTTGGTGTCATCGCCCTCGTCATCGCGAATGTTGATGGACTGGCGTATTCCCCAGAGGGATTGCTCACTCAGATACTGCCCCCAGCTACCCTGAACGGCCATGACGGTGCTGTCGAAGTCCTTATCGCTACTACCGGCGCCACTCAGGGTGATTTCCTGATCCCCGGTGACGGGGGTAGCAAGAGCAACTACCGGAAAGATCGCAGCGGCCAGCGTCGAAATACTCAGCAATCGTTTCATATCTATGCCTCTTGTTCTGTCGTGGGTGAAGAGCGAAACGGAGCTAGTGAGCTCTCTGTAACGACCCGGAGATCACCTGACAGTTCATTTTCCGGCATGGATAAAAGGCTGTAGAAAGCGGCCTTGCGGGCGAACCAGCGCCTAATAGGCGCATGGCGGGCTCGGTTTTTGGGAGAGTGGTGCCCTATCCCCAAAGCCTTGAAAGCTTTGGCCCGAGGGCGGGCTCCCACAGTGAATTCGCGTGAGCACGGCCTAGTGTGGGAGTCGCGACCCCGCGACGAAGACAGCGGTTTGCCTAGACTCCCATGGCTGTACCCAGCCAGCGCTTCGGCTCAGCCTCAGTCGCCCAGTCGCCAGCCCGACGTGATCGGATACCGGCGGTCACGCCCGAAACCTCGCTGAGTAATGCGCGGCCCAACTGCAGCCTGGCGGCGCTTGTACTCGTTGAGATCGACCAGACGCAGCACGCGCCGGACGGTGTCCTCGTCGAAGCCTTCGGCGATGATCGCATTGGCCGACAGGTCATATTCGATATACAGCTTGAGGATTTCGTCGAGTTCCGGGTAGGGCGGCAGCGAGTCTTCGTCTTTCTGGTCCGGCGCCAATTCGGCGGACGGCGGACGGTCGATGACCCGCTGCGGGATCACCTCACCCGCCAGGCTGTTGCGGTATTCGCACAGGCGGAACACCAGGGTCTTGGGCACATCCTTGAGCACATCAAAACCGCCAGCCATGTCGCCGTACAGCGTGCAGTAGCCCACCGCCACTTCGCTCTTGTTGCCGGTGGTCAGCACCAGCGAGCCGCGCTTGTTGGAGATGGCCATCAGCAGCGTGCCGCGACAGCGCGCCTGCAGGTTTTCCTCGGTGGTATCGCGGCCCAGGCCGGCGAACACGGGCGACAGGGTGTCCATGAACGCCTCGACCATCGGCGCGATGGGCAATACACGATAAGTGACGCCCATAGTCTGCGCCTGCGCCTCGGCATCCTCCAGGCTGATCTGCGCGGTGTAGTGATACGGCATCATCACCGCCTCGACGCGCTCGGCCCCCAGGGCATCGACCGCCACCGCCAGGGTCAGGGCCGAGTCGATACCGCCGGAGAGACCGAGTACCACGCCCTTGAAGCCGTTTTTGTGCACATAGTCGCGCACGCCGGTGACCAGCGCCTGGTACACACTGGCTTCCAACTCCGGCAAAGGCGCGGGATGACTGTCACGGGGCTCGATGCTGTGCGCGTTGCAGAGCAGATCGACGGGGAACACGCCTTCTTCGAACATCCGCGCGCGCTGGCACACGCGGCCGTCGGCATCGACCACGCAGCTGCCACCATCGAACACCAGCTCATCCTGGCCGCCCACCTGATTGACGTAGACAATCGGCATGCCACCTTCTTGAGCACGCTGAGCCAGCATGGCCTCACGCTCGCGTTGCTTGTCTAGGTGGAAGGGCGAGGCGTTCAGGCTGAGCATCAGCCGCGCGCCAGCCGCCTTGGCCTGGGCCATCGGCTCGGGGAACCAGATGTCTTCGCAGATGGTGACCGCCACCGGCACGCTCTTGATCTCAACCACACACGGCTGGTCGCCGGCGTCGAAATAGCGTTTCTCGTCGAATACTCGGTAATTGGGCAATTGCTGCTTGTAATAGCTGACCAGCAGCTCGCCGTCCGCGATCACCGCCGCTGCGTTGTAGCGCTTGTCGTCTTCCAACCAGGGGTAGCCGACCACCATGTAGATGCCGCGCACTTCGTCCCGCAGGCGGCGCAAGCCTTGCTCGATGCGCAGCTGCATGCTCGAGCGCAGCAGCAGGTCTTCGGGCGGATAGCCGCACAGCGCCAGCTCGGGAAACAGGATGACATCCGCCTGCCATTGATCGCGGGCGCTCTTGGCCGCTTCAATCAGGCGCTCGACGTTGCCATGCACATCGCCGACACGCAGATTCAACTGGGCCATTACGACCCGCAGGGTTTGGCTCATGGCCGTCTCCATCAATAATCGCTGCGCCGTTCGGCACGTTGTCTGCCATTGTCCCTAACAGTTGGTTGAAAAACTATGCCTGCGTTTTTACACAACACGCCAGGCTATCTGCGGAAACAATGCACAGCGCGGCCTTCAGCCGCTGGGATCGCGTCTCCAGCTTGGATACACTGCTGCCTTTCGCGTTCAAAGAGAAGATTATGGGCCTGTTTCGCGTGCTGTTCTGGATTGCCCTTATCGCTGCGGCCTTCTGGCTGTGGCGACGTTTCACCCGCTCACGGTCAACGACCAGCACTTCCCGCCCCCAGGCGGAACCGATGGTGCGCTGCGCTCACTGCCACGTGCACCTGCCCCAGCATCTGGCCCTGCAGCAAGATGACCAATGGTTTTGCAGCCAGGCTCATCTCGAACAGGCTCGTCACGATCAGTGAGCCACAACAGCCTGACCCTGCACGGTGAGCCCGGACGGCGCGTCTTGCGCCTGTACCACCTCTACCGTCTGATCGTCGGCTTGCTATTGGTTTTCCTGATCTCCAGCAATCTGGACGACCGCCTGCTGGAACTGACCCATGCGCAACTGTTCCGGCAAGGCAGCTGGGTCTACCTGATCGCCAACCTGCTCATCGCGGTACGGCTCCGGCGCCCGCGCTACCTGCAGTTCTTCAGCCTGGCCTTGTTCGATGTGCTGCTGCTCGCCGCGTTGTTCTATGCGGCAGGCGGTATTTCCAGCGGCCTGGGCAGCCTGCTGATTGTCGCGGTGGCGATTGCCAATATTCTGCTGCGTGGCAACAGCGGCCTGCTGATCGCCGCCTGCGCTGCGCTCAGCTTCATTCTGTTGACGTTCCATATCAGCCTCAGCCGCCCGGCGGCCGCCAACCAGTTTATCCAGGCCGGCGCCCTCGGCGCGCTGTGTTTCGCCGTAGCGATGGTGGTGCAAACCCTGACGCGTCACCTGCGCGTCAGTGAGGACCTCGCCCGGCAACGCGCCAACGATATCGCCAACCTGGAAGTGCTCAACAACCTGATCCTGCAGCGCATGCACACGGGCATTTTGGTGGTCGATGCCCGCCAAAACGTCGTTCAGGTCAATCAGAGCGCATTGCGCATGCTTGGTGTCAGCACCTTGATCGGCGAGCCTCTGACGGTGAATTACCCAGAGCTGCTTGAGCGCTTGCAACAATGGTCATGCAATCCCTCACTGCGCCCTTCCAACCTGCATGTCGGGCAGGATGAGCGCATCCTGCAACCCAGCTTCAGCACGCTGCAACGCGGGGATCAGCAGGACACGCTGATCTTCCTGGAAGACGTCTCCGAAATCGCCCAGCGCGCCCATGAAATGAAACTGGTGTCCCTGGGTCGTCTGACTGCCGGCATTGCCCACGAAATCCGCAACCCGCTCGGTGCCATCAGCCATGCTGCCCAACTGCTGCATGAGTCCGAAGAACTGGACGCGCCGGACCGGCGCCTGGCGCAGATCATCCAGGATCAGTCGCGGCGCATGAATCTGGTGATCGAAAACGTGCTGCAGCTGTCCCGCAACCGCAAATCTTCCCCGCAGTTGCTGGACCTCAAGTACTGGATGCACCGCTTCGCCAGCGAGTTTCGCAGCACGGCCAAGGGCAACCAGCAACTGCACCTGGAAACCGCCAGCGGCACCATCCAGACGCGCATCGACCCGCACCAGTTGACCCAGGTGTTGAGCAACCTGGTGCAGAACGGCATGCGCTACAGCGCGCAGCACAACCCGCGCGGACAAGTGTGGCTCAAACTGTACCGGGACCCGGACAGCGACCTGCCAGTACTCGACATCCTCGACGACGGGCCAGGTGTGGATGCCGAACAACAATTGAATATTTTTGAACCGTTCTACACCACCGATAGCAAAGGCACCGGTCTGGGCCTGTATATTTCGCGCGAACTTTGCGAAGGCAACCAGGCACGCCTCGCGTACCGGCCCCGTCCGGAAGGCGGCAGCTGTTTTCGCATCATCTTCGCCCACCCACGCAAAATGAGCTGGGGCGAGGAGTCCGTCACCTCTAACAACAAGAAAGAGTCTGTCCCATGAGTCGCCAAATAGCCTTGATCGTGGATGACGAGCCCGACATTCGTGAATTGTTGGAAATCACCCTTGGGCGCATGAAGCTCGACACCCGCTGCGCGCGCAATCTCAAGGAAGCCCGCGAATGGCTGGCCCGCGAGCCGTTCGACCTGTGCCTGACCGACATGCGCCTGCCCGACGGCACCGGCATGGAGCTGGTGCAGCACATCCAGCAACGGCACCCTCAGGTCCCGGTGGCGATGATCACCGCCTATGGCAGCCTGGACACCGCCATCAACGCGCTCAAGGCCGGCGCCTTTGACTTTCTCACCAAACCGGTAGACCTCACCCGCCTGCGTGAACTGGTCGGCACCGCTTTGCGCCTGCGTACAGTAGAGAGCGACCAGCCGGTGGACAGCCGACTGCTCGGTGAATCGCCGCCCATGCGCGCGCTGCGCAAACAGATCAGCAAACTGGCGCGCAGCCAGGCCCCGGTCTACATCAGCGGCGAGTCGGGCAGCGGCAAGGAGCTGGTTGCCCGACAGATTCACGAGCTCGGCCCACGCGCGGAGCGGCCCTTCGTGCCGGTCAACTGCGGCGCCATCCCCAGCGAGTTGATGGAAAGCGAGTTCTTCGGCCATAAAAAAGGCAGTTTCACCGGCGCCATCGAAGACAAACAGGGCCTGTTCCAGGCGGCCAACGGCGGCACCCTGTTCCTCGACGAAGTTGCCGACCTGCCGCTGCCGATGCAGGTGAAACTGCTGCGCGCCATTCAGGAAAAGGCGGTGCGCCCGGTGGGCGGTCAGCAAGAAGTGGTGGTCGATGTGCGCATCCTCAGTGCCACGCACAAGGATCTGGCTGCCGAAGTGACCGCCGAGCGCTTCCGCCAAGACCTTTACTACCGCCTCAATGTCATCGAACAGCGCGTGCCACCGCTGCGTGAACGCCGCGAAGACATCGCCGTGCTGGCCGAGGCCATGCTGCTGCGCCTGGCCGAAGGCAGCGGCCAGCCACCCGCCCGCCTGCACCCCGAGGCCCTGGAAAAGCTCAAGAGCTACCGTTTCCCAGGCAACGTGCGCGAACTGGAGAACATGCTCGAGCGCGCCTACACCTTGTGCGAACGGGATGAAATCCGCGCCAGCGACCTGCGCCTGACCGACGCCATCAACAGTGGCGGCGACAGTGGCCCCACCAGCCTGGCGCACATCGACAACCTGGAAGATCACCTGGAAGCGATAGAGCGCGACCTGATCCTTCAGGCGCTCGAAGAAACCCGCTGGAACCGCACCGCCGCTGCCCAGCGTTTGGGGCTGACGTTCCGCTCGATGCGCTATCGATTGAAAAAACTCGGCCTGGAGTGAACCTGCGCGCTGCGTCTTCGGCCCAATAGCGAAACGGCTGTCCATCGCCGCCCGCCGCTCAAGCAGAACCTGGCCTGCCACTGAGCACAGTGGAGACCGAAACATGAGTGGTTTCGAAGACGAGTTTCTCGAGCACTATCTGCAGCTGGGCCTCGGCTCGATGCCCAAGGCCGATATCGACGCGCTGGTCATGCACCTGCTGGATCGCTACGGCCTGCACGGCTCCGGCCCGCTGGCCAATTATGGCAACCAGGCGGTCAGCGAACGCCTGAAAACGCCGGTTAACAAAATCAAGAAGCTGCGCTATGAAGCGGCCCTGAAATTCGGCGGTCGCATCGAGGATCAAGCCATGGGACGGCTATTGGCAGCGCTGAGCAAGGCGACGCTGGAAACCGATGGCGACAAGATCGGCCTGATCATCGAAGACACCCTGGCCAAGAACTGGCTACAGGGCCAACTCAAAACCTATCAGCACATCTTCGATTACTCGTTCAATACCGAAATCGTCAAAGTCTCGGCCGATGGCCTGTTTCAGGTGCTGGATGCCGTGTTTGACCCCGAGGCCTTGCAGTCCTTTCGTGAGGGCTACGAGCGCTCCCGCCAGGAAGGCAATGCTGATAAGCGCAAGGCGCTGTTCAAAGGCGTGGCGAAAAAATTTGCCGAGGGTGCGGCCAGCAAGGCGGGGGCTGGCGTCGTCGCGGTGCTGCGGGCGCACTTGGGTGTTTGAGTCGCTCTAGCGGACTGTTTGCCTACCGCAAGCTGGCTCGCACTCAACTCTTAGAGGCACCCGTATATTTAATCTCAACGGCCACACAGCTCCGGCGTCCGACCGATGGCTCGTTCCACGCTGTGCTTGCACTCCAGCAACGCCTGTCTGAATACTTCAGCCCGCGGCGCGGCCCGTGAAGTCGGAGCCACCACTGCCACTGAGAAAAAGCCCAGGTAGGTATCCAGCGCCACGGCATACGAACTGACGCCCTCCAGCACATCGTCCGTGCCGAAGGCTACGCCGCTGCGGCGAATCTCCTTGAGCTGCTGGCGCGTCTCATGCGACAGCGGCACGGGCAGGACTGCGTCTATTACTGCAGCCTCTTCAGCCGCCAACAGCACCTTGCCTGCCGGTACGCACAGCACGCTGGCATGCACGCCGATGGGGAACACCACGCGCAACTCCCGCTCCGCCACGATGCGGTCGATGACATGCACCTTGTCACCCACCCGCCGACACAAACACACCGACTCCTGCAGCTGGCCGGCCAGCTCCGCCAGACGCGACTTGGTTAGCGAGATGATGTCGCACTGCGTCTGGTTGATCAGATGCCCCAGCGCCGGCCCCAGACGAAAACCACCCGAGGGGCCCGATGACTCCACCATGAACTCATCCACCAGCGCATTGATGATGCGCTGCACCGTGGAACGCGGCAGCTCAACCAACTGGGCGATGGCGGCCAGGCTCAAACCCTGGGGATTGTTGCCCAACGCCCGCATGATCGCCGCCGCCCGGGCAATCACCTGGATGCCGGCCTGCTTACCTACCTCAATGGCTTCATCGGGTTGACTCATTGCACTTCTCTTTGGCTGGACGGTGTGTACAGGAAGAGCCGCTACTGTAGTGGGCTGTCGCGGCACAGGCCAGCGCTGCCCAGCCGCTTGGCCACACGTCTAGCCCAAAAAACCGATGTAACCCCTCGGTAAAGGCGTTGGATTTCGACTCACTCACGCCGCTAGAATCCCACATAGCGATACAGTGAATCGCAAGTCGATACAGAAGTGATGCCTCAGTCCACCCGCTCCCGAGCGGAGGTGAGGCACATCACAAACAAGGAGCCCTTCGATGTCCCGCAAATTCGTGCCCACTCTGTTTGCTCTTGGCTGTGTAATGGCTGGCACAACCCAAGCCGCCGAACTGTCTGGCGCCATCGGCGTGACCGGCCAAGGGGAAATGACCTACCGCGCAGGCCTGTCGCGCGCGTGGGAGCAACGCTGGTGGCAGACCGAAAGCGGGCACCTCGGCGGTCACTGGGACGCTGGCTACACCTATTGGCAGAGCGGCGACGAAGCCGCCGGCGCCCATTCGTTGTCCCTCAGTCCAGTGCTCGTTTACACCTTCAACGCCGACGGCGCCCAGCCATTCATAGAATTGGGCATTGGCGCCGCGCTGTTTTCCGGCACCGAAGTGGGCGGACGCAACATGAGCTCGGCCTTGCACTTTGAAGACCGCCTGGGCGCCGGCCTGCAACTGCGCAACGGGGGTCGGCTGGGCATCCGCGCCATCCACTACTCAAACGCCGGCCTGAAAAGCCCGAACGAGGGCATCGAAAGCTATTCGCTGGTTGTGAGTTGGCCGCTTTGATGGGTGTAAGATTTGCCGGTTACGGCAAAAGATAGACGTAAAAAAACCGGCCTGAGGGCCGGTTTTTCGTCCAGGCCTGAAAAGGGAAGGCCCGAAGCGAATCATGGTGCCGGAAACAGGAATCGAACCTGCGACCTTCGCGTTACGAGTGCGCTGCTCTACCTACTGAGCTATTCCGGCGGCGGCGCGTAAACTAGCATTCCATGCTGAGGGAATCAACGGGCAAACGATGCTCTGGAGGCAGCAGATATACGAGCCTTAACCGGATGCCAATTAGTAAGCGTATCGGTTGTCAGTAGCCGCTACTAGCGAGGATGAAAGCTTCCCCTAGCTAGGAGGTTATTTCCAAGGATTAAGCTCAGCAATGGCCACTACATCGCTGTTATTCTCGCCAAGTAACACCACCATTGGCTTGACCCGCGCCATCAGTGGCACCCAGGCGGATGCGCTTGGCCAATTCTGCAGAGCATCGCGCACCACGGTAGCCTCGTTAAAGTCACTGAGCTTTTCCAGCGGTTGCGCACGCTGCCTTATGATCTCAGCCATTTCCATCAACGGACGATAGAGATTTGGCCGCTGCGCTATATCGCTACCGCCCAATGCGGCCTCGAAAAGAATATTGCTGCGCTGCTCGCGGTTTTCAGGCCTTATCGCCCCAACCCATTGCGGTCCGGTCCACGACACCTCGCGATATTGGCTCAGAGCTTCGTCCATTTGGCGAGTGTCGATATCCAATACCGTCACTACATCGAAACGATCGACGTTGTAAACAATCCAGGCCGGGCGCCCTTCGGCCACGATCCATAGGCCATAGCCCAGCGCGGCAAATTGCAGGCAGGCAATGGCACTCAGATCCATGGCGAGGTTTTTCTTACCAACCTTGAATACCAGAAGGGTTAACAGCGGGCCTAAAATCACATCGACCAGTAGCAGCACTAGGAAAATATGGGTGACACCCTGCGCTTCATGCAGTGGGGCGGGATACCAGAGGTTAAATACCAGTACTACGGCTAACAGCGCGATGATGGCCGATGCGGCCAAGTGCATCAGGAAAGCCATAATCCGCGTAGGCATTGGGAAACTCCAGCTATAAGATTAAACAGAAAACCCCGCTGTGAGGCGGGGTTCGAGAGCTATCGGGGTGCCTTTTGATTGACTGCCCTCACGGTAAAAGCATTAACGACATTCGCTTGGTGCGAACTGAGCAGGAAGAGCAACAGTCGCGGCGGTAATGACCGGCAGGCTGCGAGCAGTGCCGGATACAGCGTTAGTAGATGAGGCGCACCCCCAGTCAATTGAGCCCGTTACCGGAGGAGTAGCGGTGAAACTGGTAGCCAAAGCAGTTGGAGTAGTCCCACCCATAACATAGGGAGTATAAACCAGCGCTGAGCTAGCAGGAATATTACCTACGTTAGCATTATTGAAAGTTACAGTGATCTCACCAGTGGTATTATTAAGCAAAACGGAGTTTACATACTTGCTGATTGCACCTGCGCCCCCGGCTTGAGCGTTCCACGTGGTTGCGGCGGCGGCAAGCTCCGCCGCAGTGCCTGAGCTATCGCCGATCAGTTGCTTGGCACTAGCAGCCAAACCAACGCCTTCGGTTACGCGTGCACGGATGGTGTAATCCTGATAAGCCGGCAACGCCACCGCCGCTAGAATACCGATGATCGCCACTACGATCATCAATTCAATTAGGGTAAAACCCTTTTGCACCTGAGTTTTCATTCGTCTTCTCCCAAGAGATATTGAAGGTCCGCTGACCTGCCCAGGGAGTTGCAGTGGCTGTGCCAATTTACCGATATCTAAACGCCATCATCTGTACATAAAAAAGATCGCAAAACGCATGCAAAGCCTAGTGCGCCTAGGCTTACAACGACTTAAAGCTTACTTATTCCTCTTTAATTATTGTTATTAAAATGTGATGCTCGACGCACAACCAATCAAACCACTTCACAATTACTAACCCTACCCAATACACCAAAAAAATCCGCCCGGATTTTTTGGCAAAGACCTAGATCACCCTCTTCCCCCAAATCCACCACAAGTGCCAATTTACGTCACTGTGTGCGCCAGTTTTGAGAAGTGCTTTCGCCGCCGGGTTATAAGGCTGCGCATTACACCGGAGCGCGCCTCATGAATACCCACGTAAATCTTTCCGGCCTGGCCAGGCAAATGGTGCTGGCTGGCCTGTTCGATGAGAAAACTGCTCAGCAGGCCCAGCTGCAGGCGCAGCGCAACAGCCTGTCGTTGATCACCTATGTGGTGCAGAACAAGCTAGCCAAGGGCCGCGCGGTGGCGGAGTTGGCGGCCGAGCAGTTCGGTGTGGCCTTTGTAGATCTTTCTGCTATTGACAAGGAGCAGCAACCCAAGGAGCTGATCAGCGAGAAGCTCGCTCGCCAGCACCGCGTGTTGCCGTTGTGGCGGCGCGGCAACAAGCTTTTCGTCGCCCTCTCCGACCCGTCCAGCCATCAGTCGATCAGCGATATCCAGTTCAGCACCGGGCTGAATGCCGAAGGCATCTTGGTCGAAGACGACAAGCTCGGCGCGGCCATCGACAAGTTCTACGAGTCGGCGACCGGCTCCATGACTGACCTGGATGATGTCGACCTCGATGGCCTGGATATCGAAAACGGCAACTCCGACAAGGTCAGCAACGATGAAGGCGAAGCCTCCGACGACGCTCCCGTGGTGCGTTTCGTCAACAAGATGCTGCTGGACGCCATCAAAGGCGGCTCCTCAGACCTGCACTTCGAACCCTACGAACGAGCCTTCAGGGTGCGGCTGCGCACCGATGGCGTGCTGCATGAAGTGGCACGCCCGCCGATTCAGCTGGCCAGCCGTATCTCGGCACGTTTGAAAGTGATGGCCGGGCTGGATATTTCCGAGCGGCGCAAGCCGCAAGATGGCCGGATCAAGATGAAGATCTCCAAGACCAAGGCCATCGACTTTCGCGTCAACACCCTGCCCACGCTGTGGGGCGAGAAGATCGTGATGCGGATTCTGGACCCGTCCAGCGCGCAGATGGGCATCGACGCGCTGGGTTACGAGGAAGCGCAAAAGGAGCTGTACCTTAGCGCCCTCTCGCAGCCGCAGGGCATGATTCTGGTCACCGGCCCCACCGGCTCAGGCAAGACGGTGTCGCTGTATACCGGCCTGAACATTCTCAACACCGTGGACATCAACATTTCCACAGCTGAAGACCCGGTGGAAATCAACCTGGAAGGCATTAACCAGGTCAACGTCAATCCGCGCCAGGGCATGGACTTCTCCCAGGCGCTGCGCGCCTTCCTGCGCCAGGACCCGGACGTGATCATGGTTGGGGAAATCCGCGACCTGGAAACCGCCGAGATTGCCATCAAGGCCGCACAGACCGGCCACATGGTGATGTCCACCCTGCACACCAACAGCGCCGCCGAAACACTGACGCGACTGCGCAACATGGGCGTGGCGGCCTTCAACATCGCCACCTCGGTGAACCTGATCATCGCTCAGCGCCTGGCTCGCAAGCTGTGTCCGAGCTGCAAGAAGGAAGTACCGGTGCCGCGCGAGACGCTGCTCAGCGAGGGCTTCCCGGAAGCACAAATCGGCAAATTCAAACTGTATGGGCCTGTTGGTTGTGAGAATTGCAAAGCAGGCTACAAAGGCCGCGTCGGTATTTATGAAGTGGTTAAAAATACCCCTGCACTGCAGCGGATTATCATGGAGGACGGCAATTCCATCGATATCGCCGCACAGATGCGCAAGGACGGGTTCAACGACCTGCGCACCTCGGGCCTGCTCAAGGCCATGCAGGGCGTAACCAGCCTCGAAGAAGTCAACCGGGTGACCAAGGATTAACCATGGCGGAAAAAGCACTGAAAACCAGCCTGTTCAGCTGGGAAGGTACGGATCGGCGTGGGGCCAAGGTCAAGGGTGAGCTGAGTGGCCCGAACCCGGCACTGGTCAAGGCGCAGTTGCGCAAACAGGGCATCAACCCACTGAAGGTGCGCAAGAAATCGGTGTCGCTGTTCAGCGCCGGCAAGAAGATCAAGCCGATGGACATCGCCCTGTTCACCCGGCAGATGGCAACCATGATGAAAGCCGGCGTGCCCTTGTTAAGCGCCTTCGACATTATCGGCGAGGGCTTCGACAACCCGAACATGCGCAAGCTGGTGGATGACGTGAAGCAGGATGTGGCCGCCGGTAACAGCCTGGCCAACTCGCTGCGTAAACGTCCGCAGTATTTCGATGACCTGTATTGCAACCTGGTGGACTCGGGCGAGCAGTCCGGCGCCCTGGAAACACTCCTCGAACGGGTGGCCACCTACAAGGAAAAAACCGAGGCGCTGAAAGCCAAGATCAAGAAAGCGATGAACTACCCCATCGCTGTCGTACTGATCGCGGTCATCGTGTCGGCCATCCTGCTGATCAAAGTAGTGCCGCAATTCCAGGAAGTATTTGCAAACTTCGGCGCCGAATTGCCGGCCTTCACGCTGATGGTGATCGGTCTGTCCGAAGCGCTGCAGGAATGGTGGTTCATCATTCTGATCGGCATGTTCGGCGCGGGCTTCGCCTTCAAGGAAGCCCACAAGCGCTCGCAGAAATTCCGCGATCTGATTGATCGTTCGCTGCTGAAGATGCCGGTTGTCGGCGATATCATCTACAAATCCTCAGTTGCCCGTTACGCCCGCACCCTGGCCACCACCTTCGCCGCCGGCGTGCCGCTGGTGGATGCGCTGGATTCGGTGGCCGGCGCTACCGGCAATGTGGTGTTCAAAAATGCGGTGAACAAGGTCAAACAGGACGTTTCCACCGGTATGCAGCTGAACTTCTCGATGCGCACCACCGGCGTGTTCCCGGCCATGGCTCTGCAGATGACTGCCATCGGCGAAGAATCTGGCTCGCTGGACGGCATGCTCGACAAGGTCGCTACCTTCTACGAAGACGAAGTGGACAATATGGTCGATGGCCTCACCTCGCTGATGGAGCCGATGATCATGTCGGTGCTCGGCGTGCTGGTGGGCGGTCTGATCATTGCCATGTACCTTCCGATCTTCCAGCTGGGTGCTGTGGTGTAAGGCGCAACTAGCTACGTGTGGGGTCGGATTTATTCCGGCTGTCGAGTTGAAGCCAACACAGGGACAAATACATTGCCCCGCAAAGCCGGCCCCACAGATGCATTCCGGACTTTTCCAGAGGGTTGAAGATGTCCCTTGTCGATTACCTGGCCAGCCACACGCTGGCCTTTGTTTTATGCTCCCTCCTGCTCGGCCTGCTGGTCGGCAGCTTCCTCAATGTGCTGGTGTACCGCTTGCCGATGATGCTGCACCGCGACTGGAAGGTGCAGGCACGCGACATACTCGAACTGCCCGCCGAGCCGGCTGTCCCGGCATTTAATCTGCTGACACCGAACTCCTCCTGCCCGCATTGCGGCCACAAGATTCGCCCTTGGGAAAACATCCCGCTGCTCAGCTGGCTGGCGTTACGCGGCAAGTGCTCCGGTTGCCAGCGGGCCATCAGCCCTCGCTATCCGCTGGTGGAACTGGCCTGCGGGCTACTGTCGGCATTTGTCGCCTGGCACTTCGGTTACGGCTGGCCCTGCGCAGCCATGCTGTTGCTCACCTGGGGCCTGCTGGCGATGAGCCTGATCGACTGCGATCACCAGTTGCTGCCCGATGCGCTGGTACTGCCGCTGCTGTGGCTGGGGCTGATCGTCAATAATTTCGGCTTGTTCGCCAGCCTGGAAGACGCTCTGTGGGGCGCGGTGGCCGGCTACCTGAGCCTGTGGTCGGTGTACTGGCTATTCAAGCTGCTGACCGGCAAGGAAGGCATGGGCTACGGCGATTTCAAGCTGTTGGCCATGCTCGGCGCCTGGGGCGGCTGGCAGATTCTACCGCTGACCGTCCTGCTGTCCTCGCTGGTGGGCGCCATTCTGGGCATCATCATGCTGCGTCTGCGCAATGCCGCCACCGGGACGCCAATTCCCTTCGGCCCTTACTTGGCCATTGCCGGCTGGATCGCGCTGATCTGGGGGGAGCAGATCACTCAGCGTTACCTGCAGTTTGCTGGGTTTCATTGATCTAGGCGGATACCGTTTTACATCGACCACGGCCTCGCAAAGTAGATCGCCACCCTGTGGATCGATAAAGCGTGGTTCACCCTACATCTATCTACAGCCCACCCGACCAACCCCCGCCCTTCGATCTGCCGCCGGTTTCTGCGATCATGCCGGCCTGCCTTGAACGGAAGTCCCTATGAAACCCTGGATCCTTGGCCTGACCGGCGGTATTGGCAGCGGCAAGAGTGCCGCGGCGCAGCACTTTGGCGAGCTTGGCATTCACACCGTCGATGCCGATCACGCCGCACGCTGGGTGGTGGAGCCGGGTCGACCTGCGCTGGCGAAAATCGCCGCGCATTTCGGTACGACCATTCTACTGCCCGACGGCCAGCTGGACCGCGCTGCCCTACGCGCACAGGTTTTTGCCAATCCCGAAGAGCGTCGCTGGCTCGAGCAACTGCTGCATCCGTTGATTCGTCAGGAAATCATCGAGCACCTGGGTCGCGCCCAGTCACCTTATGCGATCCTTGTCTCACCTCTGCTGATCGAGTCCGGGCAATACCAGCTGACCCAGCGTGTGCTGGTGGTGGATGTGCCCGAAGAACTCCAAGTGCAGCGCGCCATGGCCCGCGATGGCGGCGACGAAGCGCAGATCCGCGCCATCATCGCCGCCCAGGCCAGCCGCGAAGAGCGCTTGCGCCATGCCGACGACGTGCTGGTCAACGATCGCGACCTGGCTTGGCTGCAAGGCGAAGTTGAGCGCCTGCATCATTTTTATCTGACCCTGCGAGGAGGCCAGCCATGAACAAGCCTATCACCGTGAAATGTCCGACCTGCGGCGCGCCCGTGGAGTGGAATGACAAAACCCCGACCCGCCCGTTTTGCTCGGAGCGTTGCAAATTGATCGACCTGGGCGCCTGGGCGGCGGAAGAACATGCCATACCCGGCGATCCGGTTGTGGATGATCTATTTTCGGAGGATCTTTCGCGCCACTGAGCGGCACTAATCCACGACAACTTGGATCTCAGGGCCGAAGCCCTTTGCGGTGGTCACGCCTTTTCGGCGAGGTCGTCGTTCCCATACAAGAGTCCGTGCGTTGCACAAACCTATGGGGGTTCGACCTCGGGCTGAAGCTCTTCCCGAGCATGGCCAGTGTTCGGACTATGCACGCTTCGCCGCGAGGGCAGCGACCCACAATCACGCCGGCGCAACTCATTGCGGCGGTCCGTCATCCTTCCAGGGCGCCGACAGGTAACGGCCGCGGTTGAAGGTCTCCAGCCAGTCAGGGCAGAACACCACCAGGGCCGTGACCGCCATACCGTTGATAAAGGCTTCGGGGAACATCACCAGCCAGATGTAACCGGCAAAGTCCTCGAGCCAGGGCGGCATGGGATAAAGGCCATCCAACCAAAGCAGGCCCAGCCCCGCCAGGATGCAGCACAAGGCCGTCAGCGCCGCGGGAAAGAATCCCGAAAAGAAGATGTAGACGAACAGGTTGTTCGGCTGCGCTCGTTCGACCAGGTGCGCACAGGCCTCGGTCACCGCGACGGGAATCAACACCAGAAGAATCCCGTTGATGCCCAGCGCAGCCAGGTCGGGACGCCCTATTGCGATCAGCCCGAGCTGTGCCAGCAACCCCGCCAGAATGGCCAGCGGCCAGTCCAGCAAGAGCGTTACCGCGGTCATGCCGATGAAATGCAAGGACAGCCCCGAGGCGAAGTCTCTGCGCACAAGCCAGAGCAGAAACAGCACCAGCACAGTGCCGAACAGCAGATGTTGCCGACGAAAATCGCTGAACAGCTCAATCCAGGGTGCCCGCCAAATCGCCCAGACAATAAACGGCAGGTAGGCCAGCCAGCCGAGCCATAGCGTATCCGATGACAGCAGATGCGCAGAAATCATCGTTCTGCCTCATTCGGCAGCAGTTGCCGTTGATCCATCAAATCGGAGTCGCCCTGAGGAATAAGGTCACGCAATCGCCAGTAGAATTCCCGCATGCCAAGCTACCACCGGTATGGAATCCCCAGTTTATACCCCAGCAACGAAGCTGCAGCCTGACGTGTAGGCCCGATCGGTTAGTCAGCGAAATGAGTAATGGAGAGCGAGGCCAACTGAACTAGGCTTGATGTCATCCATTTACGACAGAGGGTCATCATGACCAGCCGATTGAACCCCGACGACCAGCGCCGCGTCGATGAATACCTCAAGCTGCCCCAGAACCGGGTTGATCGTCAGCCATTCAGGCCATTGCTACTTTTACTTCTCGTGCTGGTCGTGGTGCTGGTGCTTGGATTGCTCAGCAGAATGCTGGCGGGGCTGGTGACGGGATAGTCTGACAGGTTTGCTGTGCGGCGTGCTGTAGGGGCGAATTCATCGCGCGACACATGACTCTCAACCCGCGCGTCTACGACAAACACAAGCGTATCGGCCTCCGCAGTTCGTCGCGTCTTCAGTGTGTCGCCCACCCTGAACGCCAGACGAATGAATTCGCCCCTACAACAGCGGCCGTTTTAGCAACGGTTCAGTCAAATCGAAGGAAATAAAAAACGGGAAGGTCCACAAGGAACCTTCCCGTTTTATATGGTGGGTCGTGTAGGGGTCGAACCTACGACCAATTGGTTAAAAGCCAACTGCTCTACCACTGAGCTAACGACCCAAAACTGGTCGGGGTAGGGGGATTCGAACTCCCGACATCCTGCTCCCAAAGCAGGCGCGCTACCGGGCTGCGCTATACCCCGAGTGGAAGTTGGCTCCGCGACCTGGACTCGAACCAGGGACCCAATGATTAACAGTCATTTGCTCTACCGACTGAGCTATCGCGGAACTTTTACCTTCCAAATCTCAACGTCTGGCCTGACCAGAAACCCCGTTGCGATGGCGCGGTATTCTACGGATATACGACCCCCTGTCAACTACCAATTTTGCTTTTTTTACCCTTACCCTCAAAAAAATTCCTCGGCCACTCAAGGGCTTAGCGAAGCAGCGCCAGCGCAACGGCTAGGTCAAGCCATGAGACACGGACTAAACGGCGAACTGACGCTCCAGGCTGCTGTAGCCCAGACCGACACCTTTGCTGACCTTGAGCTGCACTGGAATCCGCTCCTTGAGCGCCTCCACATGGCTGATCATACCAATCATCTTGCCGCTGGCGTTGAGGCTATCCAGGGCATCGAGCGCGATTTCCAGCGTCTCTCCATCCAGGGTGCCGAAACCCTCGTCGAGGAACAGCGAGTCGATGCTGGTCGAGTGGCTAACCAGGTCCGATAGCGCCAGGGCCAATGCCAAGCTGACCAGGAAGCTCTCGCCACCGGAGAGGGTCTTGCAGTCGCGGGCCACGTCGCCCTGCCAGGTGTCGATGACTTCCAGCTCCAGTTCGCCACTGCTGCGCCGCGCCAGTTGGTAACGGCCATGCAAACGAGCAAGCTGCTGGTTGGCCAAATAGACCAGATGATCAAGGGTTAGCCCCTGGGCGAACTTGCGGTACTTGGCCCCATCTGCCGCGCCAATCAGGCTGTTGAGGTGTTGCCACAAATCATATTCGCCCTGTTGCTTGTCGATTTCGGCGAACAGCGACTGCTGACTCTGCCGACGCTGTTGATCGGCAGACAGCTGGGCACGGATTTCACCCTGGCGCTGACTCAGCGCCTTGAGCTCACCGGCGAGCTGCTGCAGTTGCTCTTCCAGCACTTCGCGCTCCAGCCCGCCAACCGGGTGGGCCTGCAGCTCGACCAGTTGCCGTTCGGCCTCCTGCAGAAAGGCACGGGCGGCGGTCAGCGCCTGGGTCAGCTGTTCTTTTTGCGCCTGCAAGGCCTCACGCTGCGGTGCGTCGAGCAAGGCAGCCTGGAAAGCGGCCTCGTCGTCGAAGGGACTGGCGATTAACGCGTTACCCCAGAGGGTTTGTCGCTCCTTCAACTGCTGTCGTTCATGTTCCAGTTGCCGTTCCAGCGCCTGTTGCATGCCGTGAAGTTGCTCGTGGCGACTGCTGCCACGCGTCAGTTGCGCTTCAGCCTGTTCCAAAGCCTTGAGCGGGCTCATCTCGGCCGTCGGCACCGAGGTTTGCGCTGCATTTGCGGACAGCGCCGAGGCAAACCAACGCTGTTGCCACAGCTCCACCTTCTGCTGCGCCCCCTGAACCGCGTGCTGGATATCCCGCTCCTGCTGGTGCAGTTGCTGGCGCAAATTCTGGGCCTGCTGCCAGTGCTGCCATTCGGCTTCCTGCGCCCGCAGCCAGGCATCGCCATCGGCTGGCAGCCTGTCAGCGAAGCCGTCCATCTCCTTTAATAGCTGCTGATCCAACTCAACCCGATGCTGACTCAAAACAGCATGGCGTTCGGCGATGTCGCTGTCCTGCTGGGCAGTGTGCTGCAACTGCTGCTCGGCTAATTGCAGCGCCTGCTGCAGGTCGGCGCAGGTCGTATGCACGTGCTGCAGGTTGCGGCTGATCTCGTCGTGGTCAGCCTTGAGCTGGTCAAAGCGCTGCAGGCTGGTTTCGACAACCGAGAGTTGCTGCGTGTGTTGTTGCTCGCAAGCGTCCAGAGCAGCACCGTCAGACAACGCGGTGCCGAATCGTACCGTGAGCTGTTGCCAATGCTCGACCTGGCGCTTCAGCTCCTGCTCGCCCTCCTGATGCTGCTGCTCCAGCAAGCGCACGCGCTCACCCAGCGCCGCCAGCTCGGCCGCCAGTGCCTGCCCTCGTTCTTCCACCTGGCTCAGTTCGGCTTTCTTCGCCGTCAGCGCATGCACAGTGGCGGAGACATCCAGCGCCTGATAGGCGGCAATCGCCGGGTGCTCATGGGAGCCGCACAACGGGCAGGCTTCGCCATCCTGCAGCTGAGCCCGCAGGGCTTCCAGCTTGTGAATGCGCTGCTCCTGTTCGAGCAATCTTTCCTGATCGGCAACGCCTTGTTTAAGTTCTCGATAGCGTGCGCGCTGCGCCTCAACCTCTCGCGCCTTGCCTTTTTGCTGGACACGCACCTCGTCCTGCGTTTGCGCAAGGCGCGCCTGCTGCTCCAGTCGTTGCTGCCGGGTGCCCTCCAACTGGCGCAACTGCTCCAACAAGCCGGCCTGGCGTTGCAAGGTTTGCCAATGCTCGCGCAGCTCGGCTTCACTGCGCCCATCCAGCAGCTGGTCGAGTTGCTGGCGTTGCTGTTGCTCAGCGAGCTGTCCGCCATTCAAGTGCTGTTGCTGGGCGGCTAAACGCTTCTGCTGTTCATCCCGGCGTTGACGCAGGTTCTGCGCGTGGGCCTCAAGTCGTTGGCGACGCTCAAGCAGCTCTCGATCTTCCGCCGCGAGCCGTTGACGCTCTCCAAGCCGGGCGCGCCAATGCACGATCAACTCACCCAAACGACTGTGTTCGGACGTGGCGGCCAGTGCGGTGTCCACACGCTGTAATTGGTCTTCGAGCTGTTGGTAATCCAGTTGCCGTTCTTCGAGCAGATGGCGACTCCAATGTCGGCCTTGCCACAAACAGTCGCTTACCTGTTGCAGGACCTGCTGCTGTTCATGCTGCAACTGCTGCAGACGCTGCTCACTGTGCGCAACCGCCTGGCGCGCCAGTTGCCAGCCGCGATGTGGCGCTTGCAGTGCGGCCGCCGGCTCACTGGCAGCCAGGCGTGCCAGATCCGGCTGTGCTGCCTGCAGCGAGGCCTCAGCCTGTTGATGACTCAGCAAAGCTTGCTGCTGTCGGGCCTGGGCCTTGTTGAGATCGTCATGCCATTGCCGTTGGCGCTGCAGCTCTTCTCTCAGTTCATGCAAACGCGTGTCTTCTTGCTGCAGATGCTCGGCCTCGTCCAGCAAGGCGGCGCGTTGTTCTTCGTCCATCAGCTCGACGCCGGCGGCGCGGGCACGCAGCTGGCCCAATGCATTTTTTACCTCGCTGTGCCGTTCGTACACGCGCTGGGAAATCTGCCCGTAAATTTCGGTGCCGGTGAGTTGCTCGAGCAATTCGGCGCGCTCGGAGGCCTTAGCATTAAGAAACGCGGCGAAGCCACCCTGGGCCAACAGCATGGATTTGGTAAAGCGCGCAAAATCCAGTCCGGTGAGTTCCTCCGTGAGGCGCAGTTTTTCTCGCGTCTGCTCGGCGAGAAGCTCACCGTCGATCCTGGCCAGCTCCACCTTGGGCGCCTGCAGCGCCCCATCGGCCTTGTCGCGAGCGCGCCGCTGGCTCCAGAAGGCGCGATAAGCCTGGCCTCGCACTTCAAACTCGACTTCGGCCAGGCAGTCGGCGGTGTGCCGGGTCATTAATTCGTTGCCGCTGGCGGACAGGCTGTCCATGCGCGGCGTGCGGTGATACAGCGCCAGGCAGATGGCATCCAGCAAGGTGGTCTTGCCGGCGCCGGTGGGGCCGGTGATGGCGAACAACCCCGTGTCGCGAAACGGCTCGGCGGTGAAGTCGATCTTCCATTCACCCTTCAGCGAATTGAGGTTTTTGAGGCGCAGCGTGAGGATTTTCATGCCTGACTCTCCTGCAGTTCCCCAAGCACCTGACGATGCAACTCGCGCAACTGATGCTGCAGCGCCTCGTCCAACTCCTCGACGACCAGACGGCGATCGAAGACCTCGGCGGGATTCAGCTCATCCAAGGTTTCCCGCGCCTCGTTCTGCAGGCTGGCCGCAGCGTTGCCGCGCTCGCGGCGGATGCGCAGCACTTCCACCGGCCACTCGGCACAGAGCGCGCTGATGCGCGCTTGCAGGTCGCTCAGGTAATCATCCGTGGTGACTTGGATGTCAAGCCAGACCGGGCGTTCGGCGCTGCCCGAGCGAGCAGCCTCGGTAATGGCCGTTTCCAGCTCGGCCAGCGAACCGCGCAGGCTGGACATCGGCTGGAAGCACGGCACGCTCAGCGGCGTCACGGTTTGCAGCCCCTGTGCGTCCAGGTCGACCAATAGCACCTGCTTGTCCTGCCTCGCCTCATCGAAGCTCAGCGCGATCGGCGAACCGCTGTAGCGGATGTGCTCCAGACCGCCGACCTTTTGCGGGCGATGAATATGGCCGAGGGCGATGTAGGCGGCGGGCGGAAAGGCGTTGGTGGGAAAGGCTTCCAGCGCACCGACGTAGATCTCGCGCACCGATTCGCTGGCGCTTGCGCCGACGGTGGTCAGGTGCCCGGTGGCGATGATCGGCAGGTCGCCGCCCAGCTCATCGCGCTTAGTTTCCGCCAGCGTGAATAGTTGCTGGTAATGGGCGTGAATGGCGTTCTGCAACGACATTTGCTTGTCAGCGGCACTCTGCCCCGCCTCGCTGCGTAGCACGTCGCGCGGACGGATAAAGGGAATCGCGCAGAGGACCGCACCGGGCGTGCCATCACGGCGGTGGAGCACCAACAGTTGCTCCGCGGGTTCGACGCCAACTGCCGGCACCACGTGACAACCCAGGCAGGCCAACAAGCTGCGCGACTCGCCGAGCATGGCCACCGAGTCGTGATTGCCGCCGAGCACCACCAGCTCGGCGCCGGTGCCGCGCAGCTCGACGATAAACTGGTTGTACTGTTCGCGGGCATAGCTGGGCGGCGCTCCGTTGTCGAACACATCGCCGGCAATCAATACCGCGTCCACCGCCTGTTCGCGCACCTGGGCGATCAGCCAGGCGCAGAAGGCCCGGTGCTCGGCCTGACGGGTCTTGCCCATGAAATGCTGGCCAAGGTGCCAGTCGGAGGTGTGCAGGATACGCATCGGGAACATCGCTTTCACAATCCAAGGAAACCGCGCCAGCTTGGGCGACGCAGCGCTGCCTGGCAACTGCGGGGACTTGCTACCATCAGCGCCTGACATTCTGCCCAAAGGGACTCGCATGCGCCGCATTTTCAACGATCTGAAAATCATGTTGCTGGCCAATCTGTGGATCGTGCCGGTACTGGCCGCGCTGGTCGGTGCACTGTTTTATTTCGTCGCCCCGCCGCCGCCAATGTCCGCGCGGCTGGCCACTGGCGGGCCGAATGGCGGTTACCACGCGTTTGGCGTGAAGCTGCAGACCGAGCTGGCCCGGGAAGGCTTCACCCTGGAACTGGTGCCCAGCGCCGGCTCGCTGGACAACCTGGCCAAACTGCAAGCCGGCGAAGTGGAACTGGCGCTGGTGCAAAGCGGGCAGGAACTGAATCTGGACGCCACTGAGCGCGCCCACCTGTTCGGCCTGGGCGTGATGTACCAGGAGCCGGTCTGGCTGTTCGCCCGCCAGGACGTGGCCTTCAAACGCCTCGCCGACCTTCAGTCGCTGCGCGTGGCAATCGGCTCGGCCGACAGCGGTACGCAGTCGCTGACCCTACCGCTGCTGGAGGTCAACGGGATGGAATCGCGTTCCCTACCGGATAAGTGGCGGCAAATCGGCGGCGGGCGCGCCGCCAAGGCGCTGGCCAACGGCGAGCTGGATGCCGCCTTCTTCATCGGTCCCGCGGAAAATGCGCTGGTCCAGCGCCTGGCCGCCAATCCCGACCTGCAACTGCTTGACCTGCGCCGCAGCGCCGCCTATCAGGCACGCCTGCCCTATCTGGCCCGTGTCGACGTTGGCGAAGGCATGCTCAATCTGGCCCGCAATGTGCCAGCCCATGACACGGATACCATCGCCGCGCTGGCGACTCTCGTGGCCAACGAGAACTTCCATAGCTCGCTGACTCCGCTGCTTCTGGCCGCTGCCCGTGAAGTACTCAAGGACGGCAACCTGCTGGATGCCGCAGGGCAGTTCCCGGCCGCCTCCTCGTCCAATCTGGCCAGCCTCGACGAGGCCGACTACTTCTACCGCAACGGCCTGCCAATCCTGCAGCGCTACCTACCGTTCCGCATCGCCTCGCTGGCCGACCGCTACATCATTCTCGCCATTCCGCTGCTGGTGCTGCTGTTCCCGCTGTTCAAGGTGGTCGGCCCGCTGTACCGCTGGCGTATTCGCTCTCGCATCTATCGCTGGTACAAGCACCTACGGGATATCGATCGCCAGCTGTACCTGGGCAAATTGCAGGATCCGGCCGCAGAAATCGCCCGCCTGGTGCAATTGGAAGACGAACTGGCCAAGGTGGAGGTACCGCTCTCCTACTCCGGCGAGCTGTACGACCTGCATGTGCATGTGCGCTACATGATCAAGCGACTGCTGGCGCAGCAGAAGGTGGAGCGCGGCGTTGCAAAAGTTGCGTAGTGCAGTGACTGGTTTGATGGCCCCACGCGGAGCGCGGGACCATCAAACGCACCCGCCTCTGCTCGCCTCGCTGGCGTAAACTAGCGCCCATTCGTTTACTGCCGAGACCACCATGCCGATTCGTCACTGCATCGTTCACCTGATCGAGAAGAAACCCGACGGCACGCCCGCCGTGCTGCATGCCCGCGATTCCGCACTGGGCGAATCCCAGGCCATGGAGAACCTGCTGGCCGATCTCAACGAGAGTTACAACGCCAAGCAGGGCAAGGCCTGGGGCCTGTTTCACGCGGAATCGGGCGCCTATCCGTTCAGCGGCTGGCTGAAGGATTATCTGGACGGCAACCGCGATTTCACCGCCTTCAGCCGCGAAGCCGTGGAGCACCTGCAGAAGTTGATGGAGGAATCCAACCTGTCCACCGGCGGGCATGTGCTGTTCGCGCATTACCAGCAGGGTATGACTGACTACCTGGCCATTGCCCTGTTGCACCACAGCGAAGGTGTGGCGGTGACCGACACGCTGGATGTCGCCCCGGCCAAGCACCTGGACCTTGGCCAACTGCACCTGGCGGCGCGGATCAACATTTCCGAGTGGCAGCACAACCAGAACTCCAAGCAGTACATCTCCTTTATCAAGGGCAAGAACGGTAAGAAGGTATCCGAGTACTTCCGCGACTTCATCGGCTGCCAGGAAGGCGTCGATGCGCCGAGCGAAACGCGCACGCTGCTCAAGGCGTTCAGCGATTTTGTCGAGAGTGAGGACCTGCCCGAAGAGCAGGCCCGGGAAAAAACCAGCGCGCTGGTCGGCTATGCCACCAGCCAAGCCAAGCGCGGCGAGCCGATGACTCTAGAGGATCTCTCCGAGGTGATCGACGAAGAACGGCCGCGCGCCTTTTATGACCATATCCGCAACAAGGATTACGGCCTGTCGCCGGAAATTCCGCCGGACAAGCGCACCCTCAATCAGTTTCGCCGCTTCACCGGCCGCGGCGAGGGGCTGTCCATCAGCTTCGAGGCGCACCTGTTAGGGTCCAAGGTCGAATACGACGAGGCCCGCGACATGCTGATCATTCGCCAGCTACCCACGCAACTGAAGGATCAGCTCAAGCGTAATCAGGGATAAGCCGAGTCTTACCAGAGCACGGTTTTTAGGGGCGAAAGCGGTACGTTCGTCGTAGGGCGGCGTGTCCGCCGTGCAGCCAACCAGCTCTATAGGTTGTGAGCGGCTTGCGTAAGCAGCGCTTCTTTAGCGGGTTTCTTCAGCGCCTTGATGGCCCGCTCGCGCTTGAGCGCCGCACTTTTATCGATGCACGCCTCGACATACACCAGCGCCTGCGCGGGGCTGGAATGGAAAAAGCGCGCGCCCTTACCACGTTGGTGCGCGGCGAAGCGCCGTTGCGGATCGTCGCTGATGCCGCAGTACAGGGCATTGTTGGCGGCGCGCACCAGGTAGACGAACCAGGGTTTGGCTTCGGCGTGGGTCATGAGCAAGCAGGCGTTGGAAAGAAGCGCGGAGTTTAACCCAGGCTTTTAGCCGGACGCTTATGGGGCACACCACAAGCGCCCGCACTGGCTTAATGCAGAATCTGGCTCAGAAACAACTTGGTCCGTTCGTTCTGCGGATGATTGAAAAAGGTTTCCGGGTCGGCCTGTTCGACGATCTCACCCTTGTCCATGAAGATCACCCGGTCGGCCACGGTGCGCGCAAAGCCCATTTCGTGGGAGACGCAAAGCATGGTCATGCCGCTTTGAGCCAGGCGGATCATGGTGTCGAGTACCTCCTTGACCATTTCCGGGTCGAGCGCTGAGGTGGGTTCGTCGAACAGCATGATCTTTGGCTTCATGCACAGCGCCCGGGCGATCGCCACGCGCTGCTGCTGGCCGCCGGACAGCTGACCCGGATACTTGTCGGCCTGCTCGGGAATGCGCACCTTCTCCAGGTAATCCATGGCGATTTCCTCGGCCTGGCGCTTGGACAGCTTGCGCACCCACATCGGCGCCAGCGTGCAGTTCTGCAAGACGGTGAGGTGCGGAAACAGGTTGAAGTGCTGGAAGACCATGCCCACTTCGCTGCGAATCGACTCGATTTGCTTGAGATCGCTGGTCAGCTCGACGCCATCAACAATGATCTGCCCCTTCTGGTGCTCTTCCAACCGGTTGATGCAGCGGATGGTCGTCGACTTGCCCGAACCGGACGGGCCGCAGATGACTATCCGTTCACCAGCTTTCACCTTCAGGTTGATGTCCTTGAGCACATGAAACTGCCCGTACCATTTGTTCACCTCGATCATCTCGATCATCGGGTGTTCGCTCTGTGCGGGTTGTCTGATTGCTTCAGCCATGAGTGTTCGCTCCCCTTAGTGCTTTAGGCCGGTGTCCAGCTTGCGCTCCAAGTGCATGGAGTAGCGGGACATGGCGAAACAGAAGATCCAGTAAACCGCCGCGGCAAATACATAGCCCTCGGTGGACATGCCGAGCCAGGCCGGGTCGGCGGTGGCGCGCTTGATGCTGTTGAGGAAGTCGAACAGGCCAATGATGATCACCAGACTGGTGTCCTTGAACAGCGCAATGAAGGTGTTGACGATGCCGGGAATCACCAATTTGAGCGCCTGGGGCAGAATCACCAGCAGCATGCTGCGCCAGTAACCGAGCCCCATGGCCGCAGCCGCTTCGTATTGGCCGCGAGGAATCGCTTGCAGGCCACCGCGCACCACTTCGGCGATATAGGCCGCCTCGAAGAAAATCACCATGACCATGGCGCGCATCAGTTTGTCGAGGTTCATGCCTTCAGGCAGGAACAGCGGCAGCATCACCGAGGACATGAACAGCACGGTGATCAGCGGCACGCCGCGCCAGAACTCGATAAAAGTCACGCAGATGACTTTGATCGCCGGCATCTCCGAGCGCCGTCCCAACGCCAGCAGGATGCCCAGCGGCAAGGCACCGGCGATACCTACTGCGGCGATGACGATGGTCAGCATCAAGCCGCCCCATTGGGTGGTCGACACCGTCGAAAGCCCTAGAAAACCACCATGCAGCAGCCAATAGGCCAGCAGCGGATAAATCACCAGATACGCCAGGCCATAGCGCACCTTGTGACGGAAGGCCGGAATAAACAGCGGCGCCGCACCGATGACGGCCAGCCACACGCTGAGATCGACGCGCCAGCGCAGTTCGGCCGGATAGAAGCCGTACATGAACTGACTGAAGCGTTCGCCAATAAACACCCAGCAAGCGCCTTCGCGGGAACAGTCGGCGCGGCTGCTGCCCACCCAGTCGGCCTTGATGAATGCCCATTCGATGATGGGCGGCACGATCAGCCAGATCAGGTACAGGCCGATAAACGTCAGGAGTGTATTGACCCAGTTGGAAAACAGGTTGGCGCGTATCCAGCCGAGCAGGCCCACGCTCATAGCCGGCGCCGGCAAGTCAGGCTTGAAAGTATGTGTAATCATGGCTTTTCCCTACCGTTCGATCAGGGCAATGCGCTTGTTGTACCAGTTCATCAGCATGGAAATGCTCAGGCTGATGGCGAGGTAAACACTCATGGTGATAGCCATGGTTTCGATCGCCTGACCGGTCTGGTTGAGCACTGTTCCAGCGAACAGCGAGACCATGTCCGGGTAGCCGATGGCCGCGGCCAGTGAGGAGTTCTTGGTGAGGTTCAGGTACTGGCTGGTCAGAGGGGGAATGATGACCCGCAGCGCCTGCGGGACGATCACCAGCCGCAAGACCTGGCCGGGCCTGAGACCCAATGAACTGGCTGCTTCGGTCTGGCCGTAGCTGACCGCCTGGATGCCGGCGCGCACGGTCTCGCCAATGAACGCCGCCGTGTAGATCGCCAGCGCCATGACAATGGAGACGAGCTCGGGAATCACTACCCAGCCGCCACGAATATTGAAGCGTTGCAGCTCCGGCACTTCCCAGGTGAACGGCGAGCCCAGCAACAGCCAGCAGGCACCGGGAATCACCAGCAGCAACGCCAGATTGACCCATACCGTGGGGAAACCCTGCCCGGTAGCCAGACGGCGTGCCCGCACCCAGCGGGTGACCAAGGCAATCAAGACCAGCGCCACCACCAAAGCCAGCATGAACGGCCAGTACGCTTCGCTGGCACTGGGCGCCGGCATTTGCACGCCCCGGTTGTTGAGGAAGAAGGTGTCCCACAGGCTTATGCTGTTGCGCGGCCCTGGCAATGGACCGATTACGGCGAAATACCAGAAGAAGATCTGCAGCAGTGGCGGGATGTTGCGGAAAATCTCGATATACACCGTGGCCAGTTGGCGAATCAGCCAGTTGGGCGATAGTCGAGCGATGCCCAGGATAAAACCGAGGATGGTCGCCAAAATGATGCCGATCACACTGACCAGCAGGGTATTGAGCAACCCGACCAGAAACACCCGCCCGTAGGTATCGCTTTCGGTGTAGTCGATGAGGTGCTGGGTAATGCCGAAACCGGCACTGTTATTGAGAAAGCCGAAACCTGATGTGATGCCACGATGTTCGAGGTTGGTCAGCGTGTTATTGAACAGGAACCAGCCAAACGCCACGACGGCGATGACAGCCAGTATCTGGAAGGCCCAAGCGCGCACCTGCGGATCGGTGAGCAGCGAACGCCGGGGCTTGACGGCAACTGTCATAGGAACCCTCTCGAAAGTCCCCCGCGCTCAAGCCTGAGCACACCGACGCCGGGCGGGAGACCTCATTATGTGGACATCGCCACCGCCCGCAGGGGCGGTGGCGTGGTGGTTAGCGCACGGGCGGTGCGTACTGCAGGCCACCGTTATTCCACAAGGCATTGAGGCCGCGTTCAATCTTCAGCTCACTACCCTTGCCAACGTTGCGCTCGAAGATTTCAGCGTAATTGCCCACTTGCTTGATGATCTGCACGGCCCAATCCTTGGGCAGTTTCAGGTCCTTGCCGTACTCACCTTCAGCCCCTAGCAGACGGGCAATATCCGGGTTCTTGGTTGATTTGGCGGTCGCCTCGACATTCTTCGAGTCGATGCCCAACTCCTCGGCGTTGAGCATGGCAAACAGGCTCCAGCGCACGATGTCGAACCATTCCTCATCGCCCTGGCGCACGGCCGGGCCGAGTGGTTCCTTGGAGATCACTTCCGGCAGCACGACGTATTCGTCCGGTGCGGCCAGCTTGATGCGCTGGGCATACAACTGCGACTGGTCCGAGGTCAGCACGTCACAACGGCCGGACTCCAGCGATTTGGCGCTTTCATCGGAGGTGTCGTAGGTGATCGGCGTGTATTTGAGGCTGTTGCTGCGAAAGTAGTCGGACAGGTTCAGTTCGGTGGTGGTGCCGGCCTGTACACAGACCGTGGCGCCATCCAGTTCCTTGGCGCTTGAGACCCCGAGTTTTTTGTTAATCAGAAAGCCCTGGCCGTCGTAGTAGGTCACCCCGGTGAAGTTCAGGCCCATGGCCGAGTCCCGCGAACTGGTCCAGGTGGTGTTGCGCGACAGCACGTCAATCTCGCCAGATTGCAGTGCGGTGAAGCGCTCCTTGGCGGTCAGTGGGCTGAACTTAACCTTGCTGGCATCGCCGAAAACCGCTGCAGCGATGGCATGACAGACGTCAACGTCGATACCCAGGTATTTACCCTTGGCATCGGCATAGGAGAAGCCCGGCAACCCGTCACTGATGCCGCATTGCACGAAGCCCTTGCTCTTCACTGCATCCAGCGTCGCACCGGCATGGGCCAGGCCGCCGAGACCCAACAGCGATGCAGTGGTCAACAGCGCCAGAGTGGATTTCACCATTTTCATTCGGAACCTCCAGTTGCTTTTTTTGTGTTGGAGTGTCGGCATACATTCCCGGGGATGTTCGCTACTGCCGGTACATAAACAACGAACCCGTGCAGGCCTGAAAAGCAGTCTAGTTGGCGATATCGTCAGCGCCCAACATCCATATCCCCATTGATGACGTCATGAACATCCACGAAATAATCACCCCTTTAAGCAGAGCAACCCGGCTGCCGAGCCACCGATGAACAAGAGCAATAGGCATACCAAGTCGTCGAGGCATGCCATCCAGCCCTTGCCCGGCGTATCCTTGCACTACCAACGCGCCACGATCCGGCCCGTTAGATGCCTTCCGATCCCTCGCTTGCTCGCCCATAAACGGGGCGCGCGCACCGACCTGGAGCCACTATGAGCGAACCGCTGATCCTCTCTCCCCGCCAGACGGCCGATGCCTGTGTGATCTGGCTGCATGGCCTGGGTGCCGACCGTTTCGACTTTCAGCCGGTGGCCGATGCCCTGCAGCAGCGGTTGCCCTCGACCCGTTTTGTGCTACCCCAGGCGCCGACTCGGCCGGTGACAGTCAACAGCGGTTGGGAAATGCCCAGCTGGTACGACATCCTCAGCATGGGTGCGTCGGCGCGCACCATTAACAAGGAGCAGTTGGAAGAGTCCGCGCATACCGTGATCCGGCTGATCGAGGCCCAGCGTGATGGAGGTATGGATCCCTCGCGCATTTTTCTCGCCGGTTTTTCTCAAGGTGGCGCGGTGGTGTTGCATACAGCCTTTTTGCGCTGGCAAGGTCCTCTCGGCGGCGTGCTGGCGTTGTCCACCTATGGGCCCACGTTCACGCCGGAATTGCAGCTCGATGCGCACAAACGTCAGATTCCAGTGTTCAGCCTGCATGGCAATCGCGATGAAGTGGTGCCCTATGCACTGGGTCGCGCCGCCCATGATTTCCTGGCAGCCCAGGACGTGCCGGTCAGTTGGCAGGAATATCCCATGGGTCATGAAGTCTGCCTGGCGGAAATCGAAGCCATCGGCAATTGGCTGGAGGCTCAACTGTCCCCCCGCGAATGAGACCCTTGATATCGGAGCACCGCGATTAACCCCGAGCACCGCCTGCCTGGCGGACGGTCCGCTCCTATCCAAAGCCCGTGATCGCCCTCGCAAACACCGGCACAACCCGCGATTGGCCCTGAACACCGGGGCCTGCCCCTTCGCCGGGCGAGCTTCTTGCTTTACACTGCCAGCGTTCATTCCTTAATCAATTGTCGAGACCACCGTGCTCAAAGCACTCAAGAAAATATTCAGTAAAGGTGAAGAGCCCGCAGTCAGCGTCGCCCCGACCACCCCGCACACTCCCGCCTCGGCGTCCCCGACGAGTCGAGCCCGCAGCAGCACCGGCAAATCGCCGCGAAACACCACCGCTGCCGCCAACAAGAAACCGGCCGCTGCACGTGAGCAAACGCCTGCTCAGGAACCTGCCAAACCCGCCAAGCCGCGCCGCGAACGCACCCCGCGCAAGCCGGTGGTGGATACCTGGAAACTCGAGGATTTCGTCGTCGAGCCGGCGGAAGGCAAAACCCGTTTCCATGACTTCAAGCTCTCCCCCGAGCTGATGCATGCGATCCATGATCTGGGCTTCCCCTACTGCACACCAATCCAGGCCAAAGTCCTGGGTTTCACCCTTAATGGCCAGGACGCCATCGGCAAGGCCCAAACCGGCACCGGCAAGACAGCCGCGTTCCTGATCTCCACGATCACCCAGTTGCTGCAGACGCCGCCGCCCAAAGAGCGCTACATGGGCGAGCCACGCGCGCTGATCATCGCGCCGACCCGCGAGTTGGTGGTGCAGATCGCCAACGACGCTGTGGACCTGACCAAGTACACCGGTCTCAACGTGATGAGCTTCGTCGGCGGCATGGACTTCGACAAGCAGCTCAAGCTGCTGGAAAGCCGCTACTGCGACATCCTGGTTGCCACCCCGGGACGCCTGCTGGACTTCAACCAGCGCGGCGAGGTCCACCTGGACATGGTCGAAGTGCTGGTACTGGACGAGGCCGATCGCATGCTCGACATGGGCTTCATCCCCCAGGTACGGCAGATCATTCGCCAGACGCCGCCAAAATCCGAACGCCAGACCCTGCTGTTCTCGGCGACCTTCACTGAAGACGTGTTGAACCTTGCCAAGCAATGGACTGTCGATCCGGTAACCGTCGAGATCGAACCCGAGCAGGTGGCCAGCGATACTGTTGAGCAGCATGTTTATGCCGTAGCCGGCAGCGACAAGTACAAGCTGCTCTATAACCTGATCACCCAGAACGACTGGTCGCGGGTCATGGTCTTTGCCAACCGCAAGGATGAAGTGCGTCGCATCGAGGAACGCTTGACCCGCGACGGCATCAGCGCCGTGCAAATGTCCGGCGACGTGCCGCAGCACAAGCGCATCAAGGCGCTGGAAGGCTTTCGCGAAGGCGAGATCCGCGTCATGGTGGCCACCGACGTGGCCGGTCGCGGTATCCATGTCGACGGCATCAGCCACGTGATCAACTTCACCTTGCCGGAAGACCCAGACGATTACGTGCACCGCATCGGCCGCACCGGCCGCGCTGGCGCCAGCGGCACCTCGATCAGCTTCGCTGGCGAAGACGACGCCTTCGCCCTGCCGCCCATCGAGGAGCTGATCGGGCGCAAAATCCATTGCGAAACACCACCGGCCGAGCTGCTCAAACCGGTACCGCGCAAGCATTGAGGTGACTGGCCACTGGGTCAGAGGGCTCGTATTATCGGGACCATCTGATCCAGGTCAGGGCACGCGGGGCATACCGACGATACAGTAGCTACCTACCCTCGGTTCACATGGAGAACACACCCATGGAAAGCATGTACTGGATGTTGCTACTTCTCTTCGTGGGCTTTTTGCTGTTGGGCTTCGGCTTCAATTACCGCAACCATAACGGGGGAATTGGCCTGATGGGCCTGGGCATTATCAGTGTGCTCTCCACCGTCCTGTACAAGTTGCACCTCATCCTCAATTGAATCACCCCAGGCATTTGTGCAGGAGCCCCGCTAGCTGGCGCTGCTTTGTGTCGGATTACGGTTTCTCCCAACGCCCCGCTGCTTCCTGGTCACTGTCGCGCCCCTCGACCCAGCGCTGTCCTTCGGCCGTGTCTTCGCGCTTCCAGAACGGCGCGCGGGTCTTCAGGTAATCCATGATGAAATCGCAGGACTCGAACGCCGCCTGGCGATGAGCGCTGGCCGTGCCGACGAAGACGATCGGCTCGCCCGGCTGCAAGGCGCCGACGCGGTGGATAATTTCCACCTTGAGCAGCGGCCAACGGGCCTCGGCCTCGACAACGATCTTGGCCAAGGCTTTTTCGGTCATGCCCGGATAGTGTTCGAGGAACATACCCGCCACGTCCTGACCATCATTGAAATCCCGCATGTAGCCGACGAACCCCACCACCGCACCAATCCCGGTGTGGTCGGCGTGCAGGGCGTTGAGCTCCGCGCCGCCATCGAAGGCCTCGTTCTGCACGCGAACAGCCATCTCAGCCTCCGGTAACCGTTGGGAAGAAGGCGACCTCATCACCGTCGTGCAAGGCCTCGTCCAGGCCGCATAACTCTTGATTGCGCGCGCACATCAGGTTTTGCTCGGCCAACACCTGCCAGGCATCACCGCGTTGCAGCAGGTGATCGCGTAGCGCGCCCAGGCTGGAAAAATTCGCCTGCCAGTCCAGTTGCTCGCCATCCCGGCCCAGCGCCTCTCGATAGCGGGCGAAATACTGCACACGAATCATGTCGGCTCTCCTTCACGCTGGTAATGCCCGCTTTTGCCGCCCAATTTCTCCAGCAGGCGCACGCTTTCAATGGTCATGTCGCGGTCCACGGCCTTGCACATGTCATAAATGGTCAACGCGGCGATGCTGGCCGCGGTCAGCGCTTCCATTTCCACACCGGTCTGCCCGGCCAGCTTGCAACGCGCCTCGATGTGCACGCAGTCCTCGCCTTCGGCACGCAGCTCCACCTTGACGCCGGTCAGTAGCAACGGGTGGCACAAGGGAATCAGCTCGTGGGTTTTCTTGGCCGCCTGAATACCGGCGATACGTGCCACAGCGAACACATCGCCCTTGGGGTGGCCGCCTTGCTGAATCAGCGCCAGCGTCTGCGGCAGCATGCGCACCCGCGCCTCGGCCACCGCCTCGCGAAACGTCACCGCCTTGTCGGTGACATCCACCATATGGGCTCGGCCTTGGGAATCGAGATGGGTAAGGGACATGGCAACCACTCCTGAGCAAGTGCTGGCCATTCTAGACGCAAGCGCGCACTCATCCCATGAGCCTCGTCAAGTCGGCTGCAGGGAGGCCGGGCCGCAGCTCACCCTCCTGCAGACGTACACACTGCGCTTTTACATATGCGTTTCCGCGTATTCGGCCAGCACCGAGCGCGGCACCCCCTGCAGGGTGATGTGCACACCGTGGCTGAAATCCTTGAAACGCTCGGTGAGGTAGGTCAGCCCGGAACTGGTGGCCGACAGGTAAGGGGTGTCGATCTGCGCCAGGTTTCCCAGGCAGATCACCTTGGTCCCGCTGCCCGCCCGGGTAATGATGGTTTTCATCTGGTGCGGGGTCAGATTCTGGCATTCGTCAATGAGCAACAGGCTTTGCTGGAAACTGCGTCCGCGGATGTAATTGAGTGATTTGAACTGCAACGGCACCTTTTGCAGGATGTAGTCGACACTGCCGTGGGTGTTCTCGTCGTCGCTGTGCAGCGCCTCCAGGTTGTCGGTGATCGCCCCCAGCCAGGGTTCCATCTTCTCCGCCTCGGTACCCGGCAGAAAGCCGATGTCCTCATCCAGCCCCTGCACGCTGCGGGTGGCAATGATGCGCCGGTAGCGCTTGCTAACCATGGTCTGCTCAATGGCCGTGGCCAGGGCCAGAATGGTCTTGCCCGAGCCGGCGGCGCCGCTCAGGTTGACCAGATGAATGTCCGGATCGAGCAACGCGAACAGCGCCAGCGCCTGGTAGATGTCGCGCGGCTTGAGCCCCCAGGCTTCCTGGTGCAGCAAGGGCTCCTGGTGCAGATCGAGAATCAGCAGTTCGTCTGCGCGAATGCCCTTGATCCAGCCCACGAAGCCCTGCTCGTCGAGGATGAATTCATTGATATGCACGGGCGGCAAGTTGCCGGTGAGCTGCACGCGATGCCAGGTGCGGCCGCGCTCCTGACGGGTTTCCACCTTGCTGACCAGCTCCCAGAACGAGCCCGGCATGCTGTGATAACCCCGGGACAACATGCTGACATCATCGACCAGTTGGTCGGTCTGGTAATCCTCGGCGGCAATCCCACAGGCACGCGCCTTGAGGCGCATGTTGATGTCCTTGCTGACCAGCACCACAGACAACTCGGGGCGCCGGCTGCCGATGTCCACCAACTGATTGATGATCCGGTTGTCATTGAGATGCTCAGGCAGCCCACTGGGTACCTCGTGCTTGCTCATCAAGATCGACAGGCTGCCACAGGGGCCACTTTTGCCACGTTGGATGGGTACGCCCTGCTCGACCTCCTGCGGCGTGGCTTCGCCGAGCACCTTGTCGATCAGGCGGATCGCCTGTCGGCATTCGGCTGCGACGGTGTGTTTACCGGTTTTCAGCTTGTCCAGTTCTTCCAGCACGGTCATGGGAATCGCGACCTGATGCTCCTGGAAGTTCAGCAAGGCGTTGGGGTCGTGGATCAGAACATTGGTATCGAGCGCATAGAGGATTGGCTGGGTGGAACGTGCGCATCCTTGGTCATCCATACGGTCACCTCAAGATCACGCGACGGAAGGCCAGAACGGCGCTCCGCCGCATAAGGGCAGGCCTGAAACGCCACGCCCAGGAACGGCCGCCAGCCAGGCGGCCAATGAAACACACAGCCTCAATCGCGGCCTGCACCCTATTTGAGGCCGCAATTGTGAATTTATTCCTACCGTCAGCCGGATTCCCTTCCTTCTGCGTCCTCCGCTGTGACTCGAACGACAGGCGAGCCGGCCGGCAAACCGCTTGCTCCGAGCGCGCCTATGACGCGTCAATCGAACCGATAGGTGGAGTCAAGGCGCCGCACTCCCTACAATCGCGGCACCTTTCATGGAGACGATGCCGATGTTACTGGTGATTTCCCCCGCCAAGACCCTGGATTACGACACCCCGCCGGTGACCGCGCGTTTCACCCAACCGCAGCACCTGGACGACGCTCAGCTGCTGATCGAACAATTGCGCGAGCTGACGCCGCTGCAGATTGCCGAGCTGATGCACCTCTCCGACAAGCTGGCCGGATTGAATGCGGCGCGCTTTGCCAGCTGGCACCCCGACTTCACCCTGGACAACGCCAAGCAGGGCCTACTGGCTTTCAAGGGCGATGTGTACACCGGCCTGCAAGCCGAGGATTTTAGCGAAGCCGACTTCGAGTTTGCCCAGGATCACCTGCGCATGCTCTCCGGCCTGTACGGCATCCTGCGTCCACTGGATCTGATGCAGCCCTATCGCCTGGAAATGGGCACCAAGCTACCCAATGCGCGGGGCAAGGACCTGTACGCCTTCTGGGGCGAGCGCATCAGCCATTGGTTGAACGACGCATTGGCTGCCCAGGGGGACGATGTTCTTCTCAACCTGGCCTCCAACGAATATTTTAGTGCGGTGAAGCGCAAGGCACTTAACGCGCGGATCATCGACACCGAGTTCAGGGACCTGAAAAACGGCCAGTACAAGATCATCAGCTTCTACGCCAAAAAAGCCCGCGGGCTGATGGCGCGCTACGTGATCAAGGAACGCATCAGCGATATCGAGCAACTCAAGGCCTTCGACTACCAGGGCTATTACTACAGCGCGGAGCAATCCGGTGCGGACAAGCTGGTGTTCCTGCGCGACCAGCCAGAAGCCTGATTCATCACCGACAATGACACAGGCTGCGGGCGGCTAGCCCGTTGCGGATTGTTGGATGATCAACACGGACGGACTGCTCATCTGCCAAGCCTAACCCAGTGCCCTGCGGCGAGCGATGCCGCCCCACGCAAGCGGCATAAAAAAAACGGGCCACGCCCTTGGGGGTGTGGCCCGTTTTTTTATATCGACTTAGAGAATATCCAGCAGCTCTACGTCGAACACCAGCACGCTGTGCGGCGGGATGCTGCCAACGGCCTGGCGGCCGTAGGCCAGTTCGCTGGGCACGTGCAGACGCCACTTGCTACCGGTGTTCATCAATTGCAGGGCTTCGATCCAGCCGGCGATCACGCCACCCACCGGGAATTCGGCCGGCTGGCCGCGCTGGTAGGAGCTGTCGAACACGGTGCCGTCGATCAGCGTGCCGTGGTAATGGGTGCGCACCTGGTCATCGCGGGACGGCTTGGCGCCTTCGCCAGCGACCAGCACTTCGTACTGCAGGCCTGATTCCAGCACGGTCACGCCTTCACGCTTGGCGTTCTCCGCCAGATAGGCCTTGCCTTCGCCCGCCGCTGCTTCGGCCTGGGCCTGGGCTTGGGCCTGCATCCGCTCGCGGATCACCTGAAAGCTGGCGTTCAGCTCGTCCAGGCCCACGCGACTGTCACGCGATTCAAACGAGTCCCGTACACCGGCAATGATGGCCTCGAGGCTGGCGCCCGGCGGCGGGTTGTCGCGCAGCTGCTCACCGAGTTGGCGGCCGATGCCGTAGCTAACGCGGGCTTCGTCTGTGGATAGGTCGAGTTCGGACATGATGCAGGCTCCGCCTGGAAAAAAAGGGTCGCCAGACTAGCACAGCCGTGTGCACCTGCCGAACCGAGAAGGCGTGGTTAACGGGGCAAAGTGCGCGCCAGCCTGGTGTGATCACTGTCCGCCATGCCGCACATCTCTTCGCCAGCCTCAGCCTGGTCTAGATGCAGCGTAAGCGGCAAGCCATGCAGCACCTGACGGGCGTGCTCCAGCGAGCGCAGATGCAAGGGTTGCCCTGCCGCATCCAGCAACGGATGGGTGCGCGCGCCGGTCTTTACCTCGAGCAAATATATCCCGCCCTCCAGGCAGACCAGGTCTACTGCGTTTATGTCCCCAGCACGTGAGCGGACCGATAACTCATGCAGATTCATGGGATTTTCACCTCAACCAGAACAGGCCTGATGTCAGTGTCGTTTATCCCGTCTTCTACACAAGGTAAACGGTGGCCCGCTCGTCCGGCGGGAGCAGGTTAGAGTTATTCACCCAAACGGTGGATAACTTTGTGGATAGGCATCTGGATAAGCGCCGTGAGGCAACGAGGACGATACCTTGGGTAGGCTGCACAAAAAATGAGCGAAACGCGTAATGGGGATTACTGCCAGGCCAACCGCCGTGACACACCGCTCAAGCGGCGCAGCTCGGCCTGCATATGCAAACGCCAGATTGGCTGTGCGGGATCTTCGCGATAGCCTTGTGCTAGCAGATTATCGGCAATCGCGTCAAGTATCCGGCCTGCCTCAGAAGGGCCGTGGAATGGGCCTTGCACTTTAATCTCAGTTGGCTGGGCATTGGCGAGGCCAGCGACGCAAAGCAAGGTCCAGAGGCCATTGCCGCCGGCCAACGGGCAGATCCGGCACTCAATGCGCATGTTCAAACCCAGGCATTCGCGGGTAAGGCAGATCTGGCGCGACATGGCAGGAATTCTCCGGGCATATCCCACCCCGGCTCGCCGGAGACTACAGGGAGTTATCCTCATAATCTGTGGATAAGTCTGTGGAAGATGCCGGGGGCAACCCGTTCCAACCATTGGCAACTCAGGCGGCCCGACACTTCGCTCAATGTCTGACCAGTTTCAACGCGGCTCGTTCGTTGGTAGTGCAGCGACGACAGCGCTTACCTTGTCGTCCTTATTATCCTTGTCGTCGTCTTCCAGCTCGATTTCCGCGATTTCCCGCAGGCGCTCAACCACTTTGGCGTTCACGCTGCCGGGCGGAAACTCTCCCTGGTCGTCCGCCGTACCGGCCGGCTCACCGACCAGCAGACTTAGAGCATCATCGACATGACGAACAGCATAGACATGAAATTGGTTGGCGCGCACGGCCTGCAAGACTCGTTCATCGAGCATCAGCGTGGAAACATTGGCATACGGAATGATCGCGCCCTGCTCCCCGGTCAATCCGCGCGCCTCGCACAGGCGGAAGAAGCCTTCGATTTTCTCGTTCACGCCCCCCACCGCCTGCACCTCGCCGAACTGATTGATCGAGCCGGTGATGGCAAAGCATTGTTTGAGCGGCGTGCGCGACAAGGCGGAAATCAGCGTACAGCATTCGCCGAGCGCGGCACTGTCACCGTCCACATAACCATAGGATTGCTCCAGCGCGATGCTGGCGGAAATCTCCAAAGGGAAATCCTGCGCATAACGGCTGCCCAGGTACCCGGTGAGAATCATCACCCCCTTGGAGTGGATCGGCTGACCGAGATTGACCTCACGCTCGATGTCGACGATGCCCGAGCCACCCGGGTAGACGGTGGCGGAAATCCGCGCCGGAATGCCGAACGCCGAATCACCAACTTCCAGCACTGTGAGTCCATTGCATTTGCCGATGGCCGCGCCCTCGGTATCAATGAGCACGATGCCCGCCAGCATGTCGTCGAGGATACGCGCCGATACGCGTCCGGTACGGCGCGCCTTGGCGTTCAGAGCCCGTTCGAGATGGCCGGCATCGGTGGTCGGATCACCCGCAAGATGGCGAACGAAATCGGCTTCGCTGAGCAACTGGAACAGGTCGCCGATACGCGCCGACAGGCGCCCCTGATGCTCGGCCAGACGCGCACTATAGGTCGCCAAGCGCGCTACAGCCGCCGCGGTGAGCGGCGCGAGCCCTTCTTCAGAGGTACGCGTCTTGATGAGTTGGGCGAATTGTTCGAGGCTGTCCTCGGCCAGCGGTATTTCCTCTTCAAAATCGGCCAGCACGCGAAACAGCTCCTGGAAGTCGGGGTCCAGCTCCTGCAGGGCGTAATAGACCTTGCGCGAACCGATGATCACCACCTTGAGCTGCAACGGGATGACCTGCGGCGTCAGGGTCACGCTGGCCAGGCGACCCATCTCGACCAGCGGCGACTCCATCTTTAGCTGGCGCGAATGCAGGGCGCGCTTGAGCGCTTCCCAGACAAACGGCTCGCCGAGCAGCTTTTCCGCCTCGAGAATCAGGAAGCCGCCGTTGGCACGGTGCAGCGCGCCGGGGCGCAGTTGCCGGTAACTGGTATACAGCGCGCCCTGGTCGGTGTTGTATTCGATGCGCCCGAACAGGTTGTCGTAGGTCGGATGCGACTCGAACACCACCGGCGCCCCGCCGTTCAGCGGCTGGCCGACTACCAGGCTGGGGGCGTATTGCTCTTCCAGATCCTTGCGTTTTTGCGCATCGCTGCGGGCTTCGTCGACCAACGTGTCCACCACGGTGCGCAACAGGTTGACCTGCATCGCCTGCAAATAGGCGCTGACGCTGGCGTTTTCGGCGTATTTTTCCGAGAGCGGCGCCAGCAGTGGCTGCAGCCCGAGGGTGATGGTCTCCTCGTTGAGCTGGCGCAGGCTGTTGCTGGTCTCACGCCGCCACTGGGGCAGACTGGCCAGCTCCTGGTTCAGGCGTTCCTCAAGCTCAGCGATGTCATCGTGAAACCGCATGCGCTCATCTTCAGGCAACAGGGCGAACTCCGCCTCATCGAGCGCCTTGCCGTCCTTCATCGGTGTGAAGGCAATGTTGGTGCTGTCGCGGTAGAGCGCGATGCCGCGCTCCAGCGCGAGCTTCTCGATCACATCCAGGGCCCGGTCGTAGCGCTGGTTGAACAGCCGGTCAATGGCGCTCTTCTTCTGCTGGAAGCTGGGCTGCTCGAACACGGCCGGGAAAGTCGCCAGCAAATTGTCGATCAAGGCGTCCAGGTCTTCGATGAAGGTTGCCGCGCTGCCGGTCGGCAATTCCAAGACGCGCGGTTCGCGCGGCTCGTCGAAATGATTGACGTAGACCCAGTCAGAGGGCGCCGGCAAACGCTTGGCCTCGGCTTGCAGGTAGCGTCTGACGAACGAGAAGCGCCCGGTGCCGGGCTCGCCCATGACGAACACGTTGTAACCGCTGCGAGGCATCGCCACACCAAATTGCAGCGCTTCCACCGCCCGCTCCTGGCCCAAGACGCCTCGAAACGGCTCCAGCTCATCGGTGGTGGTGAACATGAACTGATCAGCATCGAACGGACGGGTCAGGGCGTTTGGCGCCAGGCGCCATTGGGCGGCGAAAGCTGCAGACATCGGAAATCCTTGTTTCAAGCGGCCGGCAGCCGCGGGAAAAATACTCGACATCATTCTGGCGTCGCCCCGCGATAGCTGGCAAGGCTGCGACGTTGTCCGACGCAAATGAGAGCTCGACCCTCGCGCCATCCAATAGGCGACCCAGACGCCGACTCACCCCCAGGGAATCCCGCTGCTAGCCGGGCTCTGAAATCTACTGAATCTGCCAATTGGCTCACAGAATGACCGTGACGGACTATTAAGTCCGCAAAAGTCAGGCCGATACCTTTTAACAAGCCTGTCTTATCCATTACAAAAAACGCCACAGAGGCGCACCAGGACAGGATCTCGCGCATAAGGAACCGCTCCCATGCTGCCTACCCGTCTTTCCATTACTTGGAAAATCTCACTGCTCGCCGGACTCTGCCTATTAGCCGTGGTGGTCTTACTCACCGGGGCCTCGCTGTACCAGTCGCAGCGCAGCGCCGAACTGGTCAAAAGCACCAGCGGCGAGATGCTCAATCAGTCCGCTCAGCAGCGCCTGAACGCCTACGGTGAAACCCAGGCGTTGCGCATCCAGCGGCGCTTCATGGACACCTACCATTATGGCTCGGGCCTCATCGGCCAGTTGTTGTTCCTGCGCGAGCAGGCCGAGCTGCGGCAGACCAGCAGCTTCGAGCTGCGCGAGGACTTGATCAAGCTGGTACAGGGTGCACTGGAAGGCAGCCCTGACCTGCTGGGTATGTATCTGGTCTTCAATCCCGACGCGCTGGATGGCAAGGACGGCCTGTTCATCAACCAGCATGAGTTCGCCGGTAACAACAAAGGGCGCTTTGCCATCTATTGGGTGCAGCCCACACGCGGCCAGCTGGACATGGAAGTCATGGACGAAGACTGGTTTGAGGACGACAGTCTCGACGCCAACGGCCGCCCCATGAATTCGTGGTACACCTGTCCTCACGAGAGTCGCCACGTCTGCGTCATCGGGCCTTACGAAGAGAAGGTCAACGATGAGACCGTGCTGATTTCCAGCGTCGCCTTTCCCCTGGTGCATGAGGGTAAAATACTCGGTGTGTTCGGCATCGACTTCAGTCTCACCAGCCTGCAACAACTCAGCGTGCAGGCCAGTCAATCGCTGTATGACGGCCAAGGTCACGCCAGCATCCTCAATGAGTCAGGCTTGTTGGCCGGCCACAGCGCCAACCCCTCAGCTCTGGGCCAGCCTCTCAGTCAGCATTACCCGCAACAGGCCGAGCACCTGTTGGAGCTGGTCAGCGCAGGGCGCTCGCAAGTAATCGAGCATCAGGGCTTGATGCAGACGCTGCATGCCTTTGCACCGATTCCTGGCGCCAAAGCCTGGTCAATCCTGCTGGAAGTGCCGCAACAGGCCTTGCAGGCACCCGCACTCCAGCTTGGGCAACAGCTGGATCAGCGCAGCACCCGTGACACTCTGACCTCGCTGCTCCTTGGCCTCCTGGCGATGCTGGCGGGCTTCGCCCTGATCTGGCTGACTGCACGCAGCGTGACCCGACCGATCCTCGACGTCGCCGGCATGCTCAAGAACATCGCCAGCGGCGAAGGCGATCTGACCCAGCGCCTGGCCTATACCAAACAGGACGAACTCGGCGAGCTGACCGGCTGGTTCAATGCCTTTCTCGACAAGCTGCAGCCCATCATTACCGACGTCAAACGTACCGTGCACAACGCACGCGACACGGCCAAGCAGTCTTCGGCGATTGCCAGCCAGGCCAATGACGGCATGCAGCAGCAGTATCGCGAGGTCAACCTGGTGGCCACAGCCGCCCAGGAAATGAGCGCCACCGCGCTGGATGTGGCACAAAACGCCGAACAAGCCTCAGCAGCCGCGCGCAACGCCGACCAGGCTACTCAGCAAGGCCTCGAGATCATTGCCCGCACCACGCACAGCATGCAGACGCTGACCCAGGAGATGAGCAGCGCCATGGCGCGAGTCGAAGGCCTGGCCGAGAGCAGCGAGCAGATCGGCTCAGTCCTGGAAGTGATTCGTGGCATCGCCGAGCAAACCAACCTGTTGGCCCTCAACGCCGCCATCGAGGCTGCCCGCGCCGGTGATGCCGGACGCGGCTTTGCCGTAGTCGCCGATGAAGTGCGCGGCTTGGCCAAACGCACCCAGGACTCGGTGGGAGAAATTCGCGAAGTGATCGAAAGCCTGCAAGGCGACACCCAGGAAGTCGTGGGCACCATGCACTCCAGCCATCTGCACGCCCAGGGCAGCGTGGAACAGGTCGAGCAGGCGGTCGCCGCCCTGCAGCGCATTGGCGAGGCGGTGAGCGTGATCAATGACATGAACCTGCAGATCGCCAGCGCCGCCGAGCAACAAAGCGCGGTCGCCGAGGAGATCAACCGCAACGTCGCCGGTATTCGCGATGTCACCGAATCCCTGGCCGGCCAATCCCGCGAGTCGGCACGCATCAGCCAGACATTGGACACGCTGGCCAATCACCAGCAGGGACTGATGGATCAGTTCAAGGTGTGACGGCACACAGGGCGTAATTGGATGGCCTCCCCCGTGGCACGGTATCGAGTTCTGGATGCGGTGCAATGGGGGCGGCTTGCGCGGCTTACAGCGCCGCCAAGGTGTGGTACTCGTCCTGGGCGTGCTGGTCGGTCATGCCGCTGACAAAGTCCAGCAGCATCCGGCAGCGATGATAGAACTCCCAGAGCGGCCGATCCTGCGCCGGCTCCGGAAGATTCTTGAGGGCTTCGCTGTAGGCCTTGAGCAACTGGCTCGGCAGGCGCCTGGCCAGCATCTGCAGCTGCGGTGAACGCCGGTAGCGCCCTTCCGTCAGAGCGATGAAATCCTGCGGCGCCACGCGCAGCAGCGGCGCATAGAACTCCAGCAGGCCCTGCAGGATGCGATACCCCTGCAAATGCAGGGTTTCCACCTCGCGATGGCAGAAAACCTGCTCCCTGGCCACGTCCTTGAACGTTTGCACAATAGCATTGGCTGGGCTGGCATCTTCCAGCAGCGCGCGGTCGAGGGTGCCGTGAAACACCGGCTCGATATGCGTGATGAACTGCGTGGCCGCATGCTGCACCAGCGGGTGGACCATGTTTACCCGCAGCCAGATGAAGAATTCGCCGGCCTTGTTGATCGGCTCTTTCAGCGCCCGATCCAGGGCGTAGCCCACGCGCTGGCGAAAGGAGCGCTGCCCGAGCATGGGACCGTCCACATCGCCATACTCGGCGAATTTGTCGACCAGCAACTGGGCCAGCTGCTCGACACTGAGGATGCCCTTCTCTACCGAGTCCTCGATATCCGCCAGGCAATAGGCGATATCGTCGGCCGCCTCCATGATGTAGACGGCCGGATGGCGGGTACCGGGCGCCATGCCCAGGGCCTCGTACAGCTCGAGCAGGAAGTTCTCTTCGGACAGGTAGAAACCCGGCTTCTTGCGCAGGTAGGCCCCTGGGCTATCAGCGGTCGGCCTGGCTTCATAGGCGGGGCGTACATACTTGAGCATCGCAGCAATCTGCACATAGGTGAGATTCAAGCGCTGCAGGCGTACCAGCAGGCGGATGGCCTGAGCATTACCTTCGAATTCCTTGAGGTCGCGGCACATGCGCTCGCGCAACAGGGCATCGCCCCGACCCGCCGGGACTGCCGCATCGAACAGCGCATCGAGGTTTCGTTCGCACCATTCGCCGATGGCGAATTCGCCGAAATGACCGAACGGCGGGTTGCCGATGTCATGGCTCAGACAGGCCATTTCCACCAGTGTTTCCAAGGGGCCTTGCAAGTCTTGCAGACCGTAGTCGGCCGCCTTCGCCCCCAACTGCTTGTACAGCGTGCGCACAATGAAACGGCCGGTCTGCTGCACTTCCAGCGAATGCGTCAGCCGACTGCGCACCGCCGCATTGCGCTCCAGTGGAAACACCTGGGTCTTCTGCTGCAGGCGACGTACGGCGGCGCTGTTGATGATCCGCCCACGGTCGCTTTCCAGCTGGTCGATCAGGGCCGCCAGCTCGTCGCCGGGTGCGCCCGCTCCCGCCTTGCCATGGGGCCGGCGGGAGGAAAGCTTGAGCTGGAAATCAACCGTCATTGCAATCCTCACATGGACTCAGGCTTGTACCTGCAGCCCGTCAATCAGCCTTCGGTGCCCCAGGCGCTGGACAGGCTCTGCAGCACGCCGCCCGATACGCCCTGGTTGCCAAAATATTGCAGCAGCAACGGCGAGAACACCTCGACCATGCCGGTGTCCATGCCCAGAGTTGAGAACGCCTGGTCAACACCCGCCTCGGTGCGGGTATTGCTCAGCGCCTTGCTCAGCACCGTTGGGCTGGCCGATTGGCCATTCAGCAGGCCCAGAGCAGACAGTTGTGTCACCGCGTTGCTGCCGGTGAGCTGCTGCAAGCCCGGAACCGCCGTGGCCAATTGGGCGTATTCGTTGGTACTCAGCTTCGATTGCGCCAGCCCCAGCAGGGCGGCGGTGCCACCCAGCGCCTGGGTGGAGGAAGTATTGGTGGAGCCCAGCATGGACAGCAGACCGCTGATGGTCGCACGGGTAGTGCCCGGAGTAGCGGCCGGCATGGATGCGTCAACCGCCGAGGCGATTTGCACGGCATCGTTCATGTTCAGGCCCGACGATGCACAACCAGTCATGGCGAGCATCGCAGTGAGGGTCAGGGAAGACACTGTTTTCATGAAAACCTCTGGAGACGGGAATCACAGTACAGGGGGTGTACCGGCAAGCGCAGATTGGTTGGGGCGAGAGCGAATAAGTTCCGCTGCGGAGAGAGATAAATAGGTCTTCCGACAGCGCGCAAGCCATGCAAACGTTTTGCTCGCAGGCAAAACGGGCCGTTTCACCCCACTTGAACCGTTTCGATCTGACCCTGGATACGTTCCTTGGTGGAGTTCAACCGCTGCTGCAAGGCGATCAGCTCGCGGTGATATTCAGCCTGCTGCTCCAGGTGCCTGGAGCAGACGCTCAGAGCCGCCAGCAGGAATAGCTCGTCGGGGCGCAGTCCCGGACGCTGGCGTTGAATATCCTTGATATGTGTACGCAATAACGCAGCCGAGTCCTCGAGAAGCTGCTGCTTCCCTTCCGGGGCTTTCACGGTGTAGTCGCGGCCGAAGATAGACAGGACCGAAACTGCGTTATCGGGTGTTTTCATGCGCTGGCGATAATCGAACCGCTGTTGGTGGAATGAGTGCTGACCTGATCGCCGGCGGCACGTTGTACCAGGGCTTGCAGGCGCGAAGCGACGGCACCCTGACGTTCCTCCATTTCCAGCATTTGCAGTTGCAGCATTTCGTTTTCATCCTTGATCTGCGCCAGGGCTGCGCTCAATTCGGCCTGATTGGCTTGCAGCTCCTGATTACGCTGCAACAGGTTACCGACGAGCTGCTCCATTTGAACAAGAGTTTCTTCCAACATCATGACATCCACAGGGCATTTCAAAAGACCTCTACGATAATGAAATGCGTGCACGCTTACCAGCGACAAAGCATGGCGGCCATACGCCTGGATCGTACGTTGCTGCAGCGCACGCAACAACAGCGATAATCCCAGACTGCGCGACCTTCGGTCTCGGTCATTGCCGCGCCGCAAGCCGGTCTCACTTAGCAGAACTATCTTCTGGTATGGATAACCCATTCAGGCTGCATCAAACCCTGCAAAGGAGAAGGACCATGTTCCGTGATGAACAGGTAGGCGAGGCCGAATTTCGTGAACGACTAATTGCACTGGGTATCGACATTCCACCCGGCGCCGACGCCGAAGAAGCCTGTACACTGGCGGTACGTGGCTTCGACGATCAACGCGCCCAGGCGTTGCGTCGATTGGTGGAGGACTTACTCGCCAGCAGCGCCACCGTGCATCCGGCCGTACGCAAGGCTATTTCCCGCACACTGTTACCGGCCTTGGTGCCCGCCTGATAAACAGCCCTCGGCATTGTGCCTGGCAACATCCATGGCGGCCGTATAACGTCTGAGACGTACCGGTTGTGTTTTCGGCGCACAGCCCGATCCCCACGCTACGCCGGCGCGTTCGCCGACCGCTAGGGGCTCCAACAAAAACCCCTGTCTGCCATTCAAGCGTGGGGTTGCTAGGGTAAACCGGCAGTACTGTTTCAGCCGCGGACACATGACCCCGACATATAACTCCCGGGGCGCCGTTACATGGACGCCCCCACTCCGGGTATATAATTTACACCCATAACCATGGTTCTTTGTGTAAACCCTGCTTTTATAAACAACGAGTCCTTGTGCACTTTTTGCCGACTCATCACCTCCTTCTGAGAAAATTGGATCAACAGTGACAAAAGACGAACTACGGGCAGAACTCGAGCGCCAAGCCAAGCGCTACAAAGATGAAAACGGCGGTGAAATCATTACTTATGCTGCGCAACCAGAGCCGGAGCGCAAGCCATGGCGAAAAAAAGCCAGCCTGCTGGATCAAGCTTTCCAGCAAGAACTTGAAAAAATCGAAAAAGATCTGACGAAAGCGGCTGAAGAAAAAGGCCTCTAGGGCACCAATTCAGGCACTCGTTACGTGATCGCAGGGCTGCGAACCTTTGGCGTTTATTGGCAACTCAGCCGCAATCTGCACTCTCAGCTACCGCTAGATTGCGCGGTTCATTGTGGGTCATAAACATGCCGCTAGACGGCCTTTCGCATAGCCCGCTAACGTTTCTTGCCTCCCAGCAACGAGCCCATCAATCCGCGCACAATGTGTCGACCCAACTGATTGGCCGCCTGGCGCATCGCACTTTTCATGGTCTTGCCGACCAGATCGCCGAGCACTTCAGCCGCCTTGTCACCTATACCCGCGCCGGCCTCTTTCTCGTCGGTCTTGGGGACCGCACTAGATGTTGCTCGGGCATTGAGCATCTCGTAAGCCGACTCACGGTCGACAGTCTGGTCATAATGCCCGGCCAATGGCGACGTATGCATCAACGCCGCCCGCTCGCCGTCGGTCAGCGGGCCGATGCGTGACTGTGGTGGGGCAATCGCCACGCGCCGCACCATGGCCGGGGTACCGTTCTCTTCCAGCGTGCCGACCAGCGCCTCACCAATTCCCAATTGGGTCAGCGTTGCCAGGGTGTCGATTTGCGGGTTGGGGCGAAAGCCGTCAGCCACCGCACGCAAGCTTTTTTGCTCCCTGGCGGTGAAAGCTCGCAGGCCGTGCTGAATGCGCAAACCCAACTGGGCGAGGATGTCATCGGGTAAATCGCCCGGCGACTGCGTGACGAAATACACCCCTACGCCTTTGGACCGAATCAGCCGAACCACTTGCTCCAAGCGCTCCTGTAACGCCCTTGGCGTGCCGCTGAACAGCACGTGCGCCTCATCGAAAAACAGTGCCAGCACGGGACGATCCGCATCGCCGCGCTCGGGCAGTTGCTCGAACAGTTCGGCGAGCAGCCAGAGCAGGAAGGTCGCATAGACCTTGGGTGCTTCGTGTATCAGGCGACTGGCCTCAAGCAAGTGGATCATGCCCTTGCCCTGCGTCGTGGGGCGCAGGAGATCATCCAATTGCAAGGCAGGTTCGCCGAATAGCGCTTCGGCGCCCTGCTGTTCCAATGTCGCCATCCGGCGCAGCAGCGCCTGGGCTGAAGCCGAGTTGAACAGCGCGGCGTCTTCACCCAAGAGAGCCGGGGTACTTCTCAGGTGGTTGAGCAGCGCCTTGAGATCCTTGAGGTCGAGCAGCAGCAAACCCTCGCGATCCGCCACCTTGAAGGCCGCATATAGCGCCGATTGCTGGCTGTCGGTCAGTTCCAGCAAGTTACCGAGCAACAGCGGGCCCATTTCGCTCAGTGTGGTGCGCAGCGGATGGCCTTTTTCGCCGTCGATGTCCCAGAGCACGACCGGATAACTCTGCGGCTGATGGTTCAACCAGGGCATGGATTCGATGCGCTCGGACACCTTGCCGCTGGGCTGGCCGGCCGCGCCCAGGCCGCACAGGTCGCCCTTAATGTCGGCGGCGAACACCGCCACGCCGGCATCGCTGAAATTTTCCACCAGCCGCTGCAAGGTCACCGTCTTGCCGGTGCCGGTGGCGCCAGCGATAAGACCATGGCGGTTAGCCAGCCGCAGGAGCTGGCTGATCGGTTGGCCCGACGCATCGGCGCCGAGGATCAACACATTCGCATCGTTCATAAGGCATTCCCTGCAAGACAGGCTACGACCGACCCTGCTTTTGACCTTAGCACGTCTTTGCAAGCCGCCTTATGTACGACGTTGATCAGCCGAAACGCATGATTCGTGCACATCAAAAACGCAGAAGCCCCGCACGAGGCGGGGCTTCTGGTACAGCTCAGGGAGCCGGGTCGGCTTACATCATGCCGCCCATGCCACCCATGCCGCCCATGTCCGGCATGGCCGGAGCAGCCTTGTCTTCCGGCAGGTCGGCAACGATCGCCTCGGTGGTGATCATCAGACCGGCAATGGAGGACGCCGCCTGCAGCGCAGTACGGGTCACCTTGGCCGGGTCGAGGATACCCATCTCGATCATGTCGCCGTATTCGCCAGTCGCAGCGTTGTAGCCGTAGTTACCGGAACCCTGCTTGACCTTGTCCAGCACCACGGAGGCTTCGTCGCCGGCGTTGGTGACAATCTGGCGCAGCGGAGCTTCGATGGCGCGACGCAGGATGTTGATACCGGCGTTTTGCTCTTCGTTGATCCCCTTCAGATCGGTAATGGCAGCCAGGGCGCGAACCAGGGCCACACCACCGCCAGGCACCACGCCTTCTTCAACGGCTGCACGGGTTGCGTGCAGGGCGTCTTCAACGCGCGCCTTCTTCTCTTTCATTTCGACTTCGGTGGCCGCACCGACCTTGATCACGGCAACACCGCCGGCCAGCTTGGCCAGACGCTCTTGCAGTTTTTCCTTGTCGTAGTCGGAGGAGGTGTCTTCGACTTGCTTGCGGATCTGAGCCACGCGCGCTTCGATGTCGGCTTGAGCGCCGGCACCGTCGATGATGGTGGTGTTGTCCTTGGACAGAACCACACGCTTGGCGTTACCCAGGTGCTCCAGGGTGGCGCTTTCCAGGCTCAGGCCGACTTCCTCGGAAATCACGGTACCGCCGGTGAGGATGGCGATGTCCTGCAGCATGGCCTTGCGACGATCACCGAAGCCCGGAGCCTTGACGGCTGCGACCTTGACGATACCGCGCATGTTGTTGACCACCAGGGTCGCAAGGGCTTCGCCTTCGACGTCCTCAGCCACGATCAGCAGCGGACGGCCGGACTTGGCCACTGCTTCCAGTACCGGCAGCAGTTCGCGAATGTTGGAGATCTTCTTGTCGACCAGCAGCAGCAGCGGGCCTTCCAGCTCGGCCACCATGGTGTCCGGCTTGTTGATGAAGTAGGGGGACAGGTAGCCACGGTCGAACTGCATGCCTTCGACGACGGACAGTTCGTTGTCCAGGCCCGAGCCTTCTTCAACGGTGATCACGCCTTCTTTACCGACTTTTTCCATGGCTTCGGCAATGATGTTGCCGATGGAATCGTCGGAGTTGGCGGAGATGGTGCCGACCTGGGCGATTGCCTTGGTGTCGGTGCACGGCTTGGCCAGGTTCTTCAGCTCGGCGACGATGGCGATGGTGGCCTTGTCGATGCCGCGCTTGAGGTCCATCGGGTTCAGGCCGGCAGCGACCGACTTCAGGCCTTCAGTGACGATGGACTGAGCCAGAACGGTGGCGGTGGTGGTGCCGTCACCGGCTTGATCGTTGGCGCGGGAAGCGACGTCTTTCACCAGCTGGGCGCCGATGTTTTCGATCTTGTCCTTCAGCTCGATCTCTTTGGCGACGGAAACGCCGTCCTTGGTGATCAGCGGCGCGCCGAAGCTGCGCTCCAGCACTACGTTGCGACCCTTCGGGCCGAGGGTGGCTTTGACCGCGTCAGCCAGGATGTTTACACCGATGAGCAGTTTCTTGCGGGCGGAATCGCCAAATTGTACGTCTTTAGCAGCCATGATTTTTCCTCAAACACTTAAGTGGAACGAGAATTCGTCGGGAATCAGCCTTCGATAACGGCGAGGATTTCGTTCTCGCTCATCACCAGCAGTTCTTCGCCATCAACCTTGATGGCGTTGCTGCCGGAGTACGGGCCAAACACCACTTTGTCGCCGACTTTGACGGCCAGCGGGCGGACTTCACCATTGTCCAGAACGCGACCAGCGCCGACTGCAACGATTTCACCTTGGTTCGGCTTCTCAGCGGCCGAGCCCGGCAGCACGATGCCACCAGCGGTTTTGCTTTCTTCTTCGCTGCGACGGATGACGACGCGGTCATGCAGGGGACGAAGTGCCATTGTCGATCTCTCCCAAGTAGTTGCTTACAGCCGATGAAGTCATCGGCTACTAGTGATTCCGGCGGTGCCGGTTGCGGCGTGCGGTGCGCGCCGCAGAAAACTGCTCTGCCAAGCCGGCAGAAACCTTGCGGTGACAGCTAGATAGGGGCGCTCAAAGGCATTTCAAGGGCAGGTCGTGAAGATTTTTTTGCCGATCCTGCAAACCGGTCACTTATCGTGACGCTTGTATTCGCCTTCGATAACGCTGGGGCGCTGAGGATTCGTGCGCGCAGCCAGATCCTCGGCGAAAGCGCGCTGACGCAGGGCCTGCTCTTCGGCCTTGCGTCGCAGTTTGCGCACCACCAGGCGCCGGGTGAACGGCAGCAGGCACAGCAGCCCGAACAGGTCACTGATGAAACCCGGCAACAGCAGCAGGCCACCGCCTACCGCGATCAGCAGCCCTTCGAGCATTTCCTGCTCGGGCAACTCGCCACGGGCCAGTCGCTCGCGGGCACGCCAGGCGGTGGCGACTCCCGCCACCCGCAGCAGCACCACACCGAGCACACCGGTGGCGATGATCAGCAACAGCACCGGCAGGACGCCGATCACGCTGCCGACCTTGATGATCACGGCCAGCTCGATCAGCGGAAAGAGCAGGAACAAAAGGAAAAAAGCACGCATCAATGTAAGTCTCTTGATGGGGATAAATGTCGTGTTCGACAAGGATTAGATGGCGACGCCAACACGTGAATTCAACGACCCGGCTCCCCATCGGTCGGCCAGCGTTCGGCGCGCGCCAGCTGTACCAAGGCCTGGCGCACCTGCATCGCAGTGTTACAGGATGTTGGAAAGGCCAACCAGAACAGACTGCCTGCGATGCGCAAGTGAAACCCCTCGCTGTCGATGCCGACCATCAGCGCCGGCTCGGATGCCGGCAAACCGGCCAAGGCGACATAATGAGCAATGGCCTCGACGTGATCGGCATTCATGTGCGCGAGCATGGCAGCTTCCGCCTCGCCCGCAAAAGGATTGGCCAGGCTGGCAGCTTCCAGCCAGTGGATGGCGCCAAAGCCGCCGATAAAGCGCCAGCGCACCGGTTCGAGTACCCAGAAGTCGAAATCATGCACGCGGTGGTACTGGCTCGACTGCGGAAAGTAGCGGTAATAGCGCGCCGCGGCGGCGTCGATCTCGGCGCCATCGTGCAGCTTGCGCGCTTCAGCCAGCAACGTCAGCCGGCCGGCCGCCTGCACATCTGCGGCGCCGCGCTCGCCCACCAGCAGCGAACATCTGCCGTCGGCCTGAAGGTTATGGGTGTGCTGGGCGATGCGGCTGATCAGCAGCAAGGGCCGTCCGTCGCCGTCCAGGCAATAAGGCACTACCGAACCGAACGGAAACCCGGGGATTTTCTTCGAATGCGTGGAGAGTACGCCGCGGTATTCCTTGAGCAGCAATTCTCGGGCATTCTGGGCGGCCTTTACGCTCACCTCATGACTCCTCGCGAAGATCCGCTTGAAGCGGACGGGTGCCTAGAGTAGCAGGCTTGGACGAGGTTCTTTCGCAGTACTAAAGGGAACACACCGATGCAACTACAAGACAAAGTCATCATCATTACCGGCGGCGGCCAAGGCCTGGGCCGCGCAATGGGCGAATACCTCGCTGCCAAGGGGGCCAAACTGGCGCTGGTCGATCTCAACCAGGAACGTCTCGACGAAGCCGTCGCCGCCTGCCAGGCCGCTGGCAGCGAAGCCCGTGCGTATATCTGCAACGTCGCCAACGAAGAGCAGGTCGTGAATCTGGTCAATCAGGTCGCCGAGGACTTCGGTGCCATTCATGGCCTGGTCAACAATGCCGGCATCCTACGCGATGGCCTGACCATCAAGGTCAAGGACGGTGAGCTGACCAAACTCAGCCTGGCCCAGTGGCAGTCGGTGATCGACGTCAACCTCACCGGCGTATTCCTGTGCACTCGCGAAGTGGCGGCGAAGATGATCGAGCTGAAGAACCAAGGCGCGATCGTCAACATTTCCTCAATCTCCCGCGCCGGCAACATTGGCCAGGCCAACTACTCGGCCGCCAAGGCCGGCGTGGCCGCCGACACCGTGGTGTGGGCCAAGGAACTGGCGCGTTACGGCATTCGCGTCGCCGGCGTGGCGCCGGGCTTCATCGAGACCGAAATGGTCGCCAGCATGAAACCCGAAGCCCTGGAACGCATGACCGCAGGCATACCGCTCAAGCGCCTCGGCCAACCGAAGGAAATCGCCCACTCGGTGGCCTATATCCTGGAAAACGACTACTACACCGGTCGCATCCTCGAGCTGGACGGCGGCCTGCGCCTGTAACAGCACATCGGGCGCGGTCCACCCTGTTCCGCGCCCGACGCCAGCCATCTGCTGGCGACCCCGTTACGCTCCCTTTCCCCACACGAGATCACCATGACCGCACCCCACGCCACCCTTATCGAAGCCCTCGAACTGGCTGACATGCTTGAAGTCAACGGCTTGCACGCGTTCGACTTCGACCTTTTCGAAGTCGAGGAAGAAGACGATATCGAGGTGGAGATCACCTGCCTGGAAGGCTCGCAGCGGCATGTCTGGGAATTCAGCCATGAAGAACTGCTGGCCGCGCGCTTTGATGCCGAAGCGGATGTCTGGGTGCTGCACAGCCGCGGCGAAGAGATTCGCGTGCGCTGCCTGGAAGCCTTTGTCGGCGAAGACGATATTTGATTCTGCCGATCTGCCGATTCGGCAGGACGGCCTCGCCTGGAGACCACCCGCCGTGTGCGGCTGAAACTCCGCCGGCGGGGTTGCTCGATCAGCTTTTTCTGTCCAGCCCACCCGCCAGCCGCGCGCGGCACCGCCCTACAGCGGTGCGCCGCGAATAACCGCTGAACGTCAAAAGCGCAACGAAAGCGCCAGGGTCGACGAAGTGGCGGTGACCTCGGAGCGGCGCGCACCCGCCGCCCACATCAGGCCACTGTCCTCGATGGCATCAGCGTAGTCATCGGCGCTGCGCAGGTTGATGGTGTAATCCAGAGACACCTGCGCCCAGTTGTAGCCAAAACCCAGCCCCACTTGTGCCCCGCTGAAATCCATTGAATCGCCACCACCATCATATTCAAGGGTTTCGCTGAACCCACCCAGGGCGAGGTAATACTTGAAGCCTTCGCGATTCAGGTTGCCGCCCAGCAGCAGTTGAACGTCATACCCTGTCACTTCCAGATCGTCATCCACATCCCAGCTCGCGCCATAAATGCTGCCGCGTAACGCCACGTGCTCGTTGAGGGCTGCGGTGCCGAAGATCGAGCCGCCGGTGAAATCCAAGGTTGCCACATTGGTAGCGTCCACATCGATCCAGTAGAACGAGCCACCCACCGAGAAATTCTTTTCTTCTGCGGCCTGCGCAATGCCGGTCATGAGAGCCAAAGCGCCCACCAGTCCGAGAGCTGCTGCTTTTTTCATCATCATTCCTTGAGTACTGAAAGATCCTGGCGGCCAGCCCGCACCCGATGCACGGCCCTCCGCCAGACTCCCAGACTTATAACGGCTCATAGCCATCACCTCAATCAATGAGGATGGCGAAACCAACAGGGCCGCACGGAATGTGACCGGACCAACATTGCAGCAGCTCATGCCAAAAGCCATGCTCTTGCAACCGCCCATCCACCGAGGCCGATCATGAACCTGTACGAGCGCTACCTCCTGCCCCGCCTGATCGACTTAGCCTGCGGAATGGGTGAGATCATGAAGATTCGCGCCCAGGTGGTGCCTCAGGCCAGCGGCAACGTCCTGGAAATCGGTATCGGCACGGGCTTGAACCTGGGTTTTTACGACCCGGCACGGGTCAGCCGAATTGTCGGCGTCGATCCGGCGGCGCAGATGCAGCTGCTAGCCCGGCAGCGGGCCGAGAAAATCGCCATCCCGGTGGAAACCGTGGCCCTGGAGCTTGGCGCGATTCAGGCACCCACGGCGCATTTCGACAGCATCGTCTGCACCTTCACCCTGTGCACCATTCCTGACGCAGCCGCTGCGTTGCAGGAAATGCGCCGCGTGCTCAAGCCCGGCGGTCGCCTGTTATTTGCCGAGCACGGCCTGGCCCCCGATGCAGGGGTGGCACGCTGGCAGCACCGGCTGACGCCGGCCTGGAAACCGCTGGCCGGTGGCTGTCACCTGAATAGGGATATTGTCCGGCTGATCGGCGCCGGCGGCTTTACCGTTCGCGACCTGCAAAGCAGCTACCTGAAAGGTCCACGGCCGATGACCTATGTGTATCGCGGCTGGGCGGATTAATCGCATCCTCGAGCGGTTTACGCCCCGCGTAAGTTCAACGGGTCTACTAATCCGGCCGCGATGGCCATGCCCACTAGCGCCGGCAGGGTATCGGCCTGCATGCGCTTCATTACCCGCGAGCGGTAGAGGTCGACTGTTTTCACGCTGATGTCCAGCTGCTCGGCGACTTCACGATTGGTATAGCCGCGTACCAGCGGCAACAGCACGTCGCGCTCGCGGGGAGTGAGGCTGTCCAGACGCGCCTGCACCTCGTCCAGGCCCGGATAGGCAACAGGCGGCGCTACGCTGGTCAGACGGTTGAGCGCCTGCTGCACGCTGTCCAGCAGCAGCTGCTCGTTGTAGGGTTTTTCGATAAAGTCCACCGCGCCCGCGCGGAACGCGCGCACCACGATGGGCACATCGGCATGGCCGCTGACGAAGATCACCGGCAGCGTGAGACCACGCTGGCGCATGGCGTCCTGAATATTCAGGCCGCCCATACCTGGCATGCGCACATCCAGCAACACGCACGCGGCACGATCCGGCTCGCAGGCCGCCAGGAAATCCTGGCCATTGGTAAACGCCAATGCCTTGAGGCCCACCGACTCCAGCAGCCAGACGGTGGAGTCGAGCATGCCCTGATCGTCGTCCACCACATACACCAGTTGTTCCTGAGGGCTCATTCTCGCGTCCTTTTCTTGTTATCGATCATTTGCCGCCCATTATCGCTTGAAAGCTCAGCTGTCACTCTCCAAACGAGTCGCCTCGCGCAGCGGCAGACGGCATTCCAGGCGCAACCCGCCGTTCGCTTCGGGATACGCGTCCAGGGCACCGCCGAAACCTTCGACGATGCTGCGACTCATCGATAATCCCAGGCCCAGCCCCTCGACCTTGCTGGTGTAGAACGGCGTGAACATCTGCGCGAGAATCGCGGCGCTGGCACCCGGCCCCTGGTCACTGACACCGATGCGCAGTTCTCCGTCATGCTGCCGCGTTTCCAGCACGATCCGTGACGACGCAGCGGGGTGCGCTTCGCGGTTGGCATCAATGGCGTTGCGCAGCAAGTTGAGCAGTACCTGCTCGATCAATACCGGATCGGCGTAGACCGGCGGCAGATTGTCCGCCAGTTGCTCGTCAATCGTCACCTGCGCCTGGCTCGCTTCCCAGGCGCACAGGCGCACCGCCTCGCGGGCCACCTGGGCCACGTCGAGCGCCTGCATGCGGCGCTGGCCTTTGCGCAGGAAGGCGCGCAGGCGCTTGATCACTTGCGCGGCGTGATTGGCATGCTCGGTGATGCGCTCCAGCCCCTGGCCGATGCGCTCGGGAGCCTGGGGGTTGCTGGCAAGGCTGTGTAAATAACGCTGACTGGCGCTGGCGTAATTGACCACCGCCGCCAGCGGTTGGTTGATCTCGTGGGCGATGCCTGACGCCAGCTCGCCGAGGGTAACCAGCCGCGCGGTGTGCGCCAGTTCGTCCTGGTGGCGGCGCAGCTGGGCCTCGCGCAATTCACGTTCGGTCATGTCGCGGGCGACCAGCGAATAATAACGCTCACCGCCGGCCAGGTTGTGGGCCAGCAGCACCAGCGAAACTGGCAAGGAAGTCTTTCCACCCTGAGGCTGCAGACGTACCTCGCCGCTCCACACGCCCTCGCGCTCGGCCGTAGCGCGCCCCTCGTTGCGCAGTCGGTCCAGGTCCGCGGCATCGAGCAGAGCGCTCAGCTCGGGTACCGTGCCCTCCTCGATCTGCAACGCCAGGCGCGCCGCCGGATTGAGGTAGGCGATGCTGCCCTCGGCCTGGATGAACAGCACCAGGTCGGTGTTCACCTCCACCACCTCGGCCAGGCGCCGGCGGTTCTCCTCGGCCTGCACCCGCGCCGTGACATCACGCGACACGCTGACCACCTCGACCACCGCGCCGGTGTAGGTCTCGCGGATCGCCCGGCAGGCGGTTTCGAACCACAGGTAACGGCCATCGCGATGGCGGATGCGGAAGGTCATGGTGTGATAGCCGTCCTGCTCCAGGGCATCCCGGGCGCGCTGCACCAACTGGGCAATATCCTGGCTGTGGAACAGGTCGTGGGCCAAGGTGCCGCGCAGCTCCTCCGGCCAGTAGCCGAGCAAGGTCCAGCTGGCCGGCGAAGCGTCCAGAAAACGCCCGTCTGGGGTGTGTCGGGAAATCAGGTCGGTGGTGTTTTCGGTGATCAACCGGTACAGCCGGCGCGCCTGGGTGGCATCGCGATTGGCCTGCACCTCGGCGGTGGCTTCCCGGCAACGCACCAGCACGCGCTGTTCGGCCGGCTCGGGAATATAGGTCCAGACCAGAATGCGCGTGGCAGTCTGCACCTCAACGTTTTCAATCGCGCGCTGCTGGGCCAGGCTGGCACGCACCAGATGCGGATGGTTGACCGGCAGCAGCCGCGTCATTTCGGACAGTGACACCTCGCCGAGCAACGTGGCCAAGGCGGGATTGAACTCCAGCGGCCGCGCGGCGGCATCCACCAGCAAGGCGGGCTGCGGATCACTGCCCAACAATGGCGTGCTGCGCGGCAGGTTGCCCGACAATGGCAACAGCGCAGGCAACAACGCCAGGACGCCGTCGAGCCCATCCAGCGGCACGCCCTCACGCAACGCCACCAATAGCACGCCCGATTGTCCGGCCTGCAGCGGCAAGGCCACGGCGCGGCCATACTCCACGCCAGCCCGGCGCAAACGACCGGCCAGCCAACAGGGCACCTGTCGCAGCGCTGCCAGGGACAACAACGGCTCGCTCTGCATGCGGTCAAAGAGCACTTGATCGCTGGCTTGCAACGGGTCGCCCTGCCCCGGCGGCAACTGCCCGGCTTGACCCTCATGGGCATAGGTGCGGGTGCGCGGCTGCCAGCTCAGGTACCAGGCCTCCTGAACCTGCGGGCACGTCATCAGGAAGCGGCACAGTCCATCGGCGCATTCCGCCAGGGGGCGCAGCTCACGCAGCAGCCGTGTCAGCACCTGTACCTGTAGCGCCTGCTCGCCGAACCCAGCCATGTCGCTGCCCCTAACTAGTAGTTTTACTATAAAACTATGGTTTATATACCAATGATTCCGTTACTAACCTATAACTTGGCCCACAGCTCTTACCGCCAAACACCATAGCGCTCGGAAGATACCCAAATAACCAGAGCTAACAATCAGCCACAGGTAGAATCATGTCCATTTTCGAACAGGGCCTGTCCCGCTCCAGCGTCAACCACATCGCCCTTTCGCCACTGAGCTTCATCGAGCGTACCGCTGCGGTGTACCCGAATTACCCGGCGGTGGTACATGGCTCGATCCGTCGCACCTGGGCTGAAACCTACGCCCGTTGCCGGCGCCTGGCCTCAGCCCTGGCCGGCCGCGGCATCAAGAAGGGCGACACCGTGGCGGTGATGCTGCCCAATATCCCGGCGATGCTCGAAGCTCACTTTGGCGTGCCAATGATTGGCGCGGTGCTCAATACCCTGAACGTGCGCCTGGACGCCGAGGCCATTGCCTTCATGCTGCAGCATGGCGAAGCCAAGGCGCTGATCACCGACCGTGAGTTCTACGACGTGATCCACTCCGCCGTGGGCATGCTCGGTTATCCGATTCTGGTGATCGACGTCGACGACCCCGAATACGGCGAAGGCCAGGCGGCCAGCGATCTGGACTACGAAGCCTTACTCGCCGAAGGCGACCCGGAGTTCGCCTGGTCGTGGCCGGAGGATGAATGGCAGGCCATCAGCCTCAACTACACCTCAGGCACCACCGGCAACCCCAAGGGTGTGGTGTACCACCACAGGGGCGCCTACCTGAACGCCCTCGGCAACCAGATGACCTGGTCGATGGGCCAGCAACCGGTGTACCTGTGGACCCTGCCGATGTTCCACTGCAACGGCTGGTGCTACCCCTGGACCGTGACCGCGCTGGCCGGCGTGCATGTGTTCCTGCGCCGTGTCGACCCGCAGAAGATCCTCACCCTGATCCGCGACGAGCAGGTGACCCACATGTGCGGCGCGCCCATCGTGCTCAATGCACTGGTCAACATGCCGCCGGAAGCCAAGGCAGCCATCGACCATCCAGTGCACGCCATGGTCGCCGGCGCCGCGCCGCCGGCCAAGGTAATCGGCGCGGTGGAGGAAATGGGCATCAAGGTCACCCACGTCTACGGCCTGACCGAGGTCTACGGCCCGGTCACCGTGTGTGCCTGGCACGACGAGTGGGATGAACTCAGCCTTGATGAACGGGCGCGCATAAAAGCCCGCCAGGGCGTGCGCTACCCGACCCTGGAAGGCGTGATGGTCGGCGATCCGAAAACCATGGAACCGACACCCCGCGACGGCGAGACCATCGGTGAAATCTTCATGCGCGGAAACACCGTGATGAAGGGCTACCTGAAAAACCCCAGCGCCACCGAGGAAGCTTTTGCCGGCGGCTGGTTCCACACCGGCGACCTGGCGGTCTGCCACCCGGATGGTTATGTAGAGATCAAGGATCGCCTCAAGGACATCATCATTTCCGGCGGCGAGAACATCTCCACTATTGAAGTGGAAGGCGTGCTCTACCGTCACCAGGGCGTGCTGGAGGCTGCGGTAGTCGCCCGCCCGGATGAGCGATGGGGCGAAACCCCTTGCGCCTTCATCACCCTCAAGGCCGACCATCAGGACGTCTGTGAGGCCGACATCATCGCGTTCTGCCGCGAGCACCTGGCCGCCTTCAAGGTGCCCAAGACCGTGGTGTTCACCCAGTTGCCGAAAACCAGCACCGGCAAGATCCAGAAGTACGTGCTGCGCGACATGGCCAAGGCCTTGTAACCCCGCCGTACGCTGGGTTCCCCGTTGTCCCGGCCGGTTTCATCCGTTTCCACAACAACAATCACAGGCACCGCGAGTGCCGACGGAGTCACTATGCAAATTTACAAGCGCAAAGACGGCGACGAGCAGCCGTTCTGGAAAGCCGGTCCGTTCAAGGTGCGTCTACCGTTCGTGCATTACCGCTGGGAAACCGCGGAAATGCTCCAGGCCCTGATCATGTTCGTGGTGAGCCTGGGCATGATTCCGTTGCTGATGAAATACCTTGGCCTGCCCTATGACGTAGCGCTGGCCTATGTGGTGGTGTGCGGCATCGGCTTCATGCTGCCGGCGCTGCTCGGCGTGCCGTTCGTGCCGGGCTGGATCACTCCCGGCATTCCCGTGGTGCTGCTGTTCCTGGGCGACTTCGAGCCCGGCCCTCAGGCCATCCAGGCGCTGTTCGCCCTGCAATTTCTGGTCTTCGTGATATTTCTGATCCTGGGCATTACCCGACTGGGCAGTGTGCTGGTGCGCCTGATTCCCAACTCCATGAAGGGCGGCATCATTATCGGTGCCGGTATTGCCGCACTGATCGGCGAGATCGACGCCGGCGGGCGCTTGGCCAACACGCCCATCTCGTTGGTGCTGGGCAGCCTGATCTGCCTGTACCTGATGTTCTCCGTCTCCTTCAAAAGCCTTACCGAGCGGGTTCCACTGGCGCGCAAGATCGTCAACTACGGCATGGTGCCAGGTATGCTGATCGCTATCTTCATCGGCATCGGCGTGGGCGAATACGCCATGCCCGACGTGAAATTCGGCATTACCGCACCGGCCTTCGGCGAGATGTGGAACTACCTGCCCTTCACGGTCGGCTTCCCAGGCCTGGACGTGTTCCTGCTGGCCGTACCGACCGCCGTCATCGCCTACATCATTGCGTTCGGCGACATCATTGTCGGTCAGTCGCTGATGCAGCGCGCCGATGAGCTGCGCACCGACGAGAAGATCGACAACAACGTCGATCGCGTTCACTTGGTGACCGCCATCCGCAACGCCCTGCACGCCTTCTTCGCCCCTTACCCAGGCCTGGCCGGCCCGCTGTGGACCGCAGTAGCCGCGACCATGGCCGAACGCTACAAGTACGGTCGCAAGGCCATGGACTCGATCTACAGCGGTGCTGGCACCTTCTGGATCACTGGCTTCATCGCCCTGTTCATGTTGCCGCTGGTGAGTTTCTTCCAGCCGGTGCTGCCAATCGCCCTGTCGCTGACGCTGATCCTCACCGGTTATATCTGCCTGATGGTCGGTTTCGAGCAGTTGGGCAACAACACCGAGCGTGGCATCGCCGGCACCATGGGCGTGGTGCTTGCGGTCTATGGTGCAGGCTGGGGCCTGGCCGCCGGCGCCGCGCTGTACATCCTGGTAGAGCGCACTCACATACTGAAATTCACCACCGCGAAAGACGCTGTCAGCCGCGCGCCGGAAGCCGACTGACCCACAGGACCACCCGTAGCGGCGGTTCTTTATTCAGCACGGCGCCGGGCCTCCACTCCGGCGCCCCTCACGAGGTGTCCCATGCCTGATTTCAATGCCCCCCTGCGCGACATGCGCTTTGTCCTGCATGAGGTCCTTCAGGCCCCCGCCCTGTGGGCGCGCTTGCCGGCCTTGGCGGAAACGGTGGATGCCGACACCGCCGACGCCATCCTCGAAGAAGCGGCCAAAGTCACCGGGCAGTTGATCGCGCCGCTCAACCGCAGTGGCGACGAGGAAGGCGCGCAGTGGCAGACCGGCGAGGTGCGCACACCGGCCGGCTTCAAGGAGGCTTACGCCACCTACATTCAGGGCGGCTGGGTCGGGTTGTCTGGCAACCCGGACCAGGGCGGCATGGGCATGCCCAAGATGCTCGCCGTGCAAGTCGAAGAAATGCTCTATGCGGCCAACTCCAGCTTCGCGCTGTATTCGGCGCTGACCTCAGGCGCCTGCCTGGCCATCGACGCCCACGCCAGCGAAGAACTCAAGAACACCTACCTGCCGCCCCTGTACGAAGGGCGCTGGGCCGGCTCCATGTGCCTGACCGAAGCTCACGCCGGCACCGACCTGGGCCTGATCCGCACCCGCGCCGAGCCGCAGGCCGATGGCAGCTATGCGATCAGTGGCAGCAAGATCTTCATCACCGGCGGCGAGCAGGACCTTACCGAGAACATCATCCACCTGGTACTGGCCAAGTTGCCGGATGCACCGGCCGGTCCCAAGGGCATTTCGCTGTTCCTGGTCCCCAAGTTTCTCGTCAACGCCGACGGTTCTGTGGGTGCGCGCAACCCAGTGCACTGCGGCTCCATCGAACACAAGATGGGCATCAAGGCCTCGGCCACCTGCGTGATGAACTTTGATGGCGCCCACGGCTGGCTGATCGGCGAGGCCAATCGCGGCCTGGCGGCGATGTTCACCATGATGAATTACGAACGCCTGTCCATTGGCATTCAGGGCATCGGCTGCGCTGAAGCCTCGTACCAGAACGCGGTGAGCTATGCCCGCGAACGCGCGCAGAGCCGCTCGCCCAGCGGCCCGCAGGCACAGGACAAACTGGCCGACCCGATCATCGTTCACCCCGACGTGCGGCGTATGCTGCTGAGCATGAAAGCCATGACCGAGGGCGGCCGCGCCTTCGCCGGCTATGTCGGCCAGCAACTGGACCTGGCCAAGTTCAGCGACGACGCTGAGGAGCGAGCCACCGCCGAAGCGCTGGTCGCTCTGCTCACCCCGGTGGCCAAGGCATTCTTCACCGACACCGGGCTGGACAGCTGCATCCACGGCCAACAGGTGTTCGGCGGGCACGGCTATATCCGCGAATGGGGCCAGGAACAACTGGTGCGCGACGTGCGCATCGCGCAAATTTACGAAGGCACCAACGGTATCCAGGCCCTCGACCTGCTCGGTCGCAAGGTGGTGGCCAATGGCGGCGCCAGCCTACGCGTCTTCACCGGCGCCATGCGTGCCTTCGCCAGCCAGCCGGATGCGCCCTATGCACGCGAGCTGCTGGACGCCGCGCAACGCCTGGAAAACCTCAGCCAGTGGCTGATCGAACAGAGCGCCCGCCAGCCCCATGAAATCGGCGCCGCCTCGGTGGAATACCTGCACCTGTTCGGGTACACCGCCTACGCCTGGATGTGGGCGCGCATGGCCCAGGTCGCCCAACGCCAGCTCGCCACAGACGAAGCGTTCTACGGCGCCAAGCTGGCCACCGCCGAGTTTTTCTTTCGCCGATTGTTGCCGCGCACCCTGGGCCTCGATGCCTGCATCCGCGCCGGCAGCGAGTCCCTGTACGGATTGAGTGAGGGGCAGTTTTGACCCGCCGCTTTGAGGTAGCTTTAACCTCCAGCGTGACGCTGCTCACCCTATGGGCCCGATCCGCCTTACCAAACGATCAAGCATTTTGAGTTGAGCGTATTGCGCGGCACACTGCCTGCAGCTGCCGCGCTTTTTTATTCGTAGTCGTGGGCCAGACCATGCGGAGCCTGTAATCGTGGTGTGCCTGCCCTCAGGAGAAGAACCATGCAAGACGTCGTCATCGTTGCCGCCACCCGCACCGCGATTGGCAGTTTTCAGGGCGCCCTGGCCTCAGTGCCCGCTGTTGATTTAGGCGCCGCCGTGATCCAGCGCCTGCTGGAGCAGACCGGCGTACCAGGTGCGCAGGTCAATGACGTGATCCTCGGCCATGTGCTTACCGCCGGCGCCGGGCAGAACACCGCACGCCAGGCGGCGATCAAGGCCGGTTTGCCCCACAGCGTGCCGGCGCTGACCCTCAACAAGGTCTGCGGCTCGGGCCTTAAGGCCGTGCAACTGGCCGCCCAGGCGATTCGCTGCGGCGACGCCGAGGTGGTGATCGCCGGCGGCATGGAGAATATGAGCCAGGCGGCCTATGTCATGCCCGGTGCGCGCACCGGCCTGCGCATGGGACATGGCAAGGTTATCGACACCATGATCCAGGACGGGTTGTGGGACGCCTTCAACGACTACCACATGGGCATCACCGCCGAGAACCTGGTGGAGAAATACGGCCTGTCCCGCGCGGAGCAGGACGCCTTCGCCGCCGCCTCGCAGCACAAGGCTGCCGCCGCCATCGAGGCCGGGCGCTTTGCCGACGAGATCACGCCTATTCTGGTGCCCCAGCGCAAGGGCGAACCGCTGGCTTTTGTCCTCGACGAGCAGCCGCGCGCCGGTACCACCGCCGA
>NZ_JBQPXM010000012.1:0-147229 GCF_052245235.1 Pseudomonas sp. B392_1p | reverse complement strand
GGCGAATTCTACAGCAACCTGAATCGCTGTCAACTCCAACCTCGCACCGCCTTCGCTTCGAAAAGCGAACCTTCCGACACTCTTCAAACCGCTTAACTCGTTGATCTACAAGGAGTTTTCAGTAAGGTCTGCACCGGAAGTGGGGCGCATTATAGGCCGCTGGATTCTGCCGTCAACGGTTATTTGCAGTTTTATTGCAGATACCGTTAGGCGGCTATAAACCCTGAGCCAACTTACCGGCAAAGCGTTCTGCCAACGCTGTGATGGTCAGGCTGGGGTTGACCCCCACATTAACGGGGATGGCGCTGCCATCAACTACATACAACCCAGAATAGCCGAAGACTTCGTGGTTTTGGTCGATAACACCTTGCTCCGGACCTACGGCCATCACCGCCCCGCCGAGCAGATGTGCCGTTACGGAGAGATTGGCCAGGCTTTCCGGCAAGACGTTCTGCGCATCCCCCTGGCTGACCTCCGCGAAAATGCGCGCAGCCGCATTGGCCTGGGGAAGATAGGAAGGAGCCCGATCCCCGACGGCAACCTCAGAAACCAATGAACGCCGCCCGCCGCGCAATAAGCTCCGACCATAGACAAAGCGAAGCTCATTGTCCGCCTGCTGCATCACCGTCAGCACGGACACCCGCCGATGCCAGCCTTTGGCGCGCCAGCCAATCGTTGAACGAACAGGATGACGCAGGAACTGACCCACTACACCCAGAGCTCGGCGCCAGGGTCGCTCGCCATCCACCAACGGCCCCATATAGAAGCGCATGAAGCTATAGCTGGCCGGGAAACGGTTTTGCGTAATGTGGGTTTTCTCGTCCGGATGGAAGTGTGTCGAGATGGTTGTGCCCTGGGAGACATCCATAGCGCTGTCTTTGGCAAGGATGCTGACGATGGCCTCGCTGTTGGTGCGCACGTGCTCACCCAGCGCGCGGGAAATGTCCGGCAGCGTTTTATAGTGATCACGGGACGCGAACAGGATTTCCAGGGTGCCGGTCACGCCAGCCGCGAGAATCACCCGACGCGCCCTGAGCGACTCCTGTGCCTGACGCTTCCAGGGGTGACGGCGATAAACCCGATACCCCTCCCCTTCCTCCTTTATATGCGTGACCCGAGACTCCGCAAGAATCTGCACGCCCAATTGCTCAGCCATATAGAGGTAGTTGTGGTCGAGGCTGTTCTTCGCACCCTGGGAGCTGCCGGTGATACAGCGACCGCACAGGTTGCAGCCGCGACGGGCCGGCCCCTGTCCATCCAGAATGGGGTCGTCGGTAAAACGATGTGGATCACCAAAATAGATACCCTGCGGCACCGAGCCAAATGTATGCGCCGCGCCCATACGCTCCGCGGTGGTTTCCAACCACTCATCCTGAATGCCGCGATAGGGATTCACCGCCACGCCGAGCATGCGTTTGGCCGTGGCGTAATGCGGCGCCAGTTCGGCAGACCAATCGGGACTCAGCGCACTCCAGGTCGGATCGCGATAGAAGCGCTCGCCCGGCTCCAGCAACACGGCGGCATACACCAGACTGCCGCCGCCCACGCCAATGCCGCGCACTACACCCAAGTGGCGATAAATATCCTGAGCCAGAAAGCCATAGCGTCCCAGCGCTGGAGCCCAGGCCAAAGCGCTGGCCTTTTTGCCGGCCCGCTCCAGATCCGCTTCCGTTACGCGGCGGCCTTGCTCCAGCACGGCAACCTTCAGCCCCCGCTCGGCCATGCGCAACGCCGAAACGCTGCCGCCAAAGCCCGAACCCACAATCAGCACATCGAAGTCGAAGGGCTCGCTCATGATTCACGCTGCAACAGAAAGGGGAACGCCAGATGCCGCAATACCGGCAGATTGATCACCGTCATGCCCAACAGCGTGCCTTCATTCAACACGCGCAGCTCATCGACGACCCAGCGCCATGGCAACACCGCGTCCTTGCCGTAGTGCAACGCCACACCCTGTCGTCCATCCACCAGAGACGCACCTTCCCGGCATTGCATCCGCAGCTTCTCTACGCTGCCGCTTGCCGTGCGCAGCACATTGGTGGCTGTATCCGCATCCAGGAAGCGCTTGCCCTGCCAGCCCGGCAAACCGCTCAGCGCAACGCTCGGCCCGGCACTGGCACGCAACCACCATGGGCCAATAAAGCAGGCGCGGAAAAATCCTTCCCGCACCTGGACCGGTGCAGGCTCCAATTCGTTGAACACCTGACGAATATGGCTCAGGGACGCTTTCGACAACCTATGAGCAGACATCACAGACTTCCCGTACTGGTAAACACAGGCAGGCATGTAAGCTGATATGCACCGGTTGCACAGTGGCCCAAAGCACACTCGTGACAGGACTGACCGAACATACAGGGACGTCTATCAGCGCCAAGCGGAACCGCAACTCCTTGCGCAAGTAGTCTATAACCAAGGTTCCGACGCGTTTACTCCGGCACTTACATGACGAAATCGATTTTCCATTCTCTGCTCGTCCTGCTCCTGCCCATCCCAGCCAGCGCCGAAACCCTGGAAATCGCCACCCCGCTGGTAGTCACCGGCAGCCGTCTTCTGACACCCAGCTTCGACCAGCCCTATTCCATCGACAGCGTCAACAGCCGCCAGATCAGCGAAGGTCAGTTGGGCATCAACGCTTCCGAAGCCCTCAGCCGCGTTCCCGGCTTGGCCATCCAGAATCGCCAGAACTATGCCCAAGACCTGCAGATTTCCTCGCGCGGATTCGGCACCCGCTCGGCGTTTGGCGTACGCGGCATCAAATTGATCGCCGACGGCATCCCGGCCAGTACCCCAGACGGCCAGGGCCAGGCCGCCACCTTCAATCTGGACACCGCAGATCGCATAGAAGTATTACGCGGCCCCGCATCGACCCTGTATGGCAGCAATGCCGGCGGCGTTATCCAGGTGTTTTCCCGCGATGGCCGCGGCAGCCCACGTGCGGGCGTCGAAACCCTGCTCGGCAGCGACGGCCTGACACGCAACCACCTCAGCGCGGAAGGCGAAACCGACGGCATCGGCTTCCTGCTCGACGCCTCGCGCCTGGACACCGACGGCTACCGCGACCACAGCGCCGCCCGTCGCGACCAGACGTTCGCCAAACTCAACCTTGCGCCGGACGACGACAGCACGCTGAACCTGGTCTTCAGCAGCCTGGAGCAAAACGACACCGAAGACCCGCTGGGCCAGACCTGGGAAGGCTATCGCGCCGATCCCCGTTCGGTGACCGCCAACGCGCTGCTCTACGACACACGCAAGAGCATCGACCACCAGCAACTGGGCAGCAATTACGAGCGCCGTTTCGGCGACGCCACCCTGCAGGCCACTGCCTACACCGGCCGGCGCAGCGTGCTGCAATTTCTGTCGATCCCCAAAGCCGTGCCCGCCAACGAGCGTGGCGGCGGGGTGGTGGACTTCGACCGCACCTTTTATGGCGGCAGCCTGCGCTGGTTACAGCCCCTGGAAAGTGCACCCGGCGACCTGCAACTGGTGTTCGGCCTGGACTACGACCGCAGTCGCGACGACCGCCAGGGCTACCAGAACTTCGTCGGCGACCAACTCGGCGTGAAAGGCGAACTGCGCCGCGACGAAATCGACACCGTCACCAGCCTCGACCCCTACGCCCAGGCCACGTGGAAACTAGGCGACTGGACCCTGCAGGGCGGCTTGCGCTACAGCACCGTGGAAATCGACATCGACGACCGCTTCATCACCGCCGACAACGGCGACGACAGCGGCCGGCGGCGTTTCGAGCAGGCCACGCCCACTCTGAGCCTCGGCTACGCCTTCAGCCCGACGCTCAATGGCTACATCAGTGTCGGCAAAGCCTTCGAGACGCCAACCCAGGGCGAACTGGCCTACGCCCCCGGTGGCGGCAGCGGCTCCAATCTGAATCTGGACCCGGCCACCAGCACGCAATACGAACTCGGCCTGAAAGCCCTGCTCGGCGAACGCGTGCGCATCAACGCCGCGCTGTTCCAGATCGACACTGACGATGAAATCGTCGTCTTCGCCAACCAGAACGGCCGCACCAGCTACCAGAACGCCGGCCGCACCCAACGCCGCGGGTTCGAGCTGGGCCTGGACAGCCAGCTCAGCGAGCACTGGTCGGCCTACCTCGCCTACACCTACCTGAGCGCCACCTACGCCTCGCGCTTCAACGCTGGCAACCTCTCTATAGAAGAAGGCAACGATTTACCCGGCGTACCGCGCACCACCCTTTACGGCGAACTCAACTGGCGTCCGCAAGACGGCATCAGCACCGCCCTTGAAGCCCAGTACCGCAGCCAGGTCTACACCGAAGACACCAACACCGCCAAAGCCGCGCCGAGCTATGCCGTGTTCCACTGGCGCGCGCGCCTCGAACAGCGAAGCGGGCCCTGGACCTTTCACCAGACCCTGCGCCTGGACAACCTGCTGGACCGCCAATACGTCGGTTCGGTGATCGTCGGCGACGGCAATGGCCGCTACTACGAAGCCGCACCGGGCCGCTCCTGGTATGCCGGCGCCGGGCTGGAGTTTCAGTTTTAACCATTCCGTAGGATGGGTTGAGCGCAGCGATACCTATCGTCTCTCACACCCATAATGCAAAGGACTGCATACCGATGACCGCCTACCGCCGCGACCACACACCCGGCGCCACCTGGTTCTTCACACTCAACCTCGCTGACCGCAACGCCACATTGCTCACTACGCACATCGAAAACCTGCGTAGCGCCTTCGTCTATGCCATGCACCGTCATCCATGGCGGATAGACGCCGTCGTCATCCTGCCCGATCACCTGCATGCGATCTGCACCCTGCCGGCGCACGATGCCGATTACCCCCTGCGTTGGCGACTGATCAAAGCGCATTTCTCGCGCAGCCTGCCAAAACACGAACACATTTCCGCCAGCCGCGCACGGCGAGGCGAGCGCGGCATCTGGCAGCGTCGCTATTGGGAACATCGCATTCGCGACGAAAAGGACTTCGTCCGACACGTGAATTACATCCACCACAATCCCCGAAAACATGGGCATGTCGAAAATCTTGCCGACTGGCCGTGGTCGTCTTTCCACCGCTATGTCCTGATGGGTTTGTTACCTGAGGATTGGGCAGGCGAAGGAATAGAGAATAATGCGGGTGAACGAAATGAACGGGGCTTGGCAAGGATCAATTGATGGGTATCGCTGCGCTCCACCCATCCTACGAATTCGAAGTTTCGGTCAGGATGTAGGATGGTGTTGAGCGCAGCGATACCCATCAAAGCTCCATGCAAAAAGGCCAGTCTCCGACCGGCCTGTTAGTTCACGCCCTTCTCACTTACCCATTACTCGGAAACGCAAACTGCGCCGCTTCGTGGCTCGCCCGTTGCGGCCAGCGCTGGGTAATCGCCTTGCGCCGGGTGTAGAAGCGCACGCCGTCCGGGCCGTAGGCGTGCAGGTCGCCGAACAGGGAGCGTTTCCAGCCGCCGAAGCTGTGGTAGGCGACCGGCACCGGCAGGGGGACGTTGACGCCGACCATGCCGACTTCGATTTCGTCGCAGAACAGTCGGGCGGCTTCGCCGTCGCGGGTGAAGATGCAGGTGCCGTTGCCGTATTCGTGGGCGTTGATCAATTGCATGGCGGCTTCCAGGCTGCCGACGCGGACGATACACAGCACCGGACCGAAGATTTCTTCCTGGTAGATGCGCATGTCCGGGGTGACGCGGTCGAACAGGCAGCCGCCGAAGAAGAAGCCGTCTTCATGGCCCGCCACGGATAAGCCGCGGCCGTCGACCACCAGTTCGGCGCCAGCACGCACGCCGTCTTCGACGTAGCCGCTGACCTTGTCCAGGTGCTGACGGGTGACCAGCGGGCCCATGTCCAGGCCGCAAGAGGTGCCCGCGCCGACTTTCAACGCCTGAATCTGTGGCACCAGCTTGGCGACCAGCGCATCGGCGATCTGGTCGCCCACGCATACCGCCACGGAGATGGCCATGCAGCGCTCGCCGCAGGAGCCGTAGGCGGCGCCCATCAGGGAACTGACTGCGTTATCCAGGTCGGCGTCGGGCATCAGCACCGCGTGGTTCTTCGCTCCGCCGAGGGCTTGCACGCGTTTGCCGCGTTTGGTGCCTTCGGCATAGATGTATTCGGCAATCGGCGTTGAGCCGACGAAGCTGACCGCTTTGATCTCTGGCGCCTCAAGCAGCGCGTCCACCGCCTCCTTGTCACCGTGAACCACATTGAGCACGCCCTTCGGCAGTCCGGCCTGGTTGAGCAGGTCGGCGATATAGAGCGCCGAGCTAGGGTCGCGCTCGGAGGGTTTGAGGATGAAGCAGTTGCCGCAGGCGATGGCTAGCGGGTACATCCACAGCGGCACCATGGCCGGGAAGTTGAACGGGGTGATGCCGGCGACCACGCCGAGCGGCTGTTGATCGCTCCAGGCGTCGATGTTGGGGCCGACGTTGCGGCTGTATTCACCCTTGAGCAGTTGCGGGGCACCGCAGGCGTATTCGACGTTTTCGATGCCGCGCTGCAACTCGCCCGCCGCGTCTTCAAGGGTCTTGCCGTGTTCTTCGCTGATCAGTTGGACGATGGCGTCCTTGTGCTGCTCCAGCAATTGCTTGAAGCGGAACAGGACCTGGGCGCGCTTGGCCGGCGGGGTGTTGCGCCAGGCAGGAAAGGCCGCCTGGGCTGCATCGATGGCGAGCTGCACGGTGGCGCGGTCAGCCAGGGCAACCTGGTGAATCGCCTGGCCGGTGGAGGGATTGAAGACGTCGGCGCTGCGGCCGTGTCCGGCGAGACGCTCGCCGTTGATCAGATGCGGGATGTGGCTCATGGGCACTCCATGTTCTGTTGCGTAGGGTGAATGCCTTTGTGGCATCCACCGGCATGGTCGGAACGTGTTAGCGATTCAGGCAAAGTGGATCAACGCTCCCCTTGCGTACGAGTCCGCTCCTACAAAAGCCGCCGCGTCAGAAAGGACGCGGCGCGTGCTCAGGCGGTCTGGTTCAGCGCCTCGCCGACGGCATCGAACAGGCTATCCAGCTCCTCGGGCTTGGCGTTGAAGGTTGGGCCAAACTGCAGACAGTCGCCGCCGAAACGCACATAGAAGCCGGCTTGCCAGAGCTTCATCGCCGCCTCAAAGGGGCGCACGATGGCGTCACCGTCGCGGGGCGCAACCTGGATGGCACCGGCCAGCCCGCAGTTGCGGATATCCACCACGTTCTTTGTGCCCTGCAGGCCGTGAATGGCCTGCTCGAAATGTGGTGCCAGCTCGGCGGCCTGCTGCACGAGGTTTTCCCGCGCCAGGATCTCCAGCGAAGCCAGGCCGGCTGCGCAGGCCACCGGGTGCGCCGAGTAGGTGTAACCGTGGGGAAACTCCACGGCGTATTCCGGAATCGACTGGCCCATGAAGGTTTGGTAGATCTCCCGGCTGGCCACCACAGCGCCCAGCGGCACGGCGCCATTGGTGACCTGCTTGGCAAGATTCATGATGTCCGGGGTGACGCCAAAATACTCCGCGCCGCTGTAGGAGCCGAGGCGGCCGAAGCCGGTGATCACTTCGTCGAAGATCAGCAGGATGTTGTGGGCATCGCAGATCTCGCGCAGGCGCTGCAGATAATCCGTCGGCGGCACGATCACCCCGGCCGAGCCGGACATCGGCTCGACGATCACCGCCGCGATGTTCGAGGCGTCGTGCAGTTCGATCAGGCGTAGCAGGTCATTGGCCAGTTCAACGCCGCCGGTTGCGGCCATGCCTTTGGTAAAGGCCATGCCGGGTTGCAGGGTGTGCGGCAAATGATCGGCGTCCATCATCAGGCCGAAGCTCTTGCGGTTCCCGCCCATGCCACCCAGCGCGGTGCCGGCGACGTTGACGCCGTGGTAGCCACGGGCGCGGCCGATCAGCTTGGTCTTGCTGGCCTGACCTTTGATGCGCCAGTAGGCGCGAGCCATCTTGATGGCGGTGTCGGCGCACTCGGAGCCGGAGTTGGTGAAAAACACGTGATCAAGCTCACCGGGCAGGCGCTCGGCGATTTTCTCCGCCAACTGGAAGGACAGCGGATGGCCGTACTGGAAGCCCGGCGAGTAATCGAGGGTGCCCAGCTGCTGGCTGACCGCCGCCTGGATTTCCTTGCGTGAATGCCCCGCGCCGCAGGTCCACAGTCCGGACAGGCTGTCGTAGATGCGCCGGCCCTTGTCGTCGATCAGCCAGCTGCCTTCGGCGGCGACGATCAGGCGCGGATCGCGCTGGAAGTTGCGGTTGGCGCTAAAGGGCATCCAGTGCGCATCCAGCTTGAGCTGGCTGGCCAGGGGCAACGGGGCGGTATGCGGCATGTTCATCGAGCGAGCCTCGCAGAATCGTGATTATTGTTGTGGGGTAGCGCGGGATTCACTATCCGACTGCCGCACGGGTCGCGAATCGCGTCGCCTCTACAGGGTAGACGTCGAAGGTGCCACGGGCTTAGATTCAGGAAAATCCAACTTTATGGATCTTCAGTTGTGGAATTACTAAACCAATGAACAGCCGCCGCACCGATCCTTTGGCCCAGGTCAGCGACTTCGATCTGCGCTTGCTGCGCGTGTTTTGTCGCGTGGCGGAGTGCGGCGGTTTTTCGGCCGCCGAAAGCGTGCTGGGCATCGGTCGCTCGGCGATCAGTCAGCAGATGAGCGACCTGGAGCAGCGCCTCGGCTTGCGTCTGTGTCAGCGCGGGCGAGCCGGTTTCGCTCTGACCGACGAGGGTCGTGAGGTGTACCGCGCCACTCAGCAGTTGCTGGCTGCGCTGGAAGGTTTTCGCAGTGAGGTGAACAGCCTGCACCAGCACTTGCGGGGTGAGCTGAACATCGGTCTTACCGACAACCTGGTCACCGTGTCGCACATGCGCATCACCCACGCCCTGGCGCGCTTGAAAGAGCGCGGCCCGGACGTGCGTATCAATATCCGCATGGTCCCGCCCAGCGAGGTGGAACAAGGCGTGCTCGACGGTCGCCTGCACATCGGCGTGGTGCCCCAGGCCGGCGCGCTGCCGGGCCTCGATTACCAACCGCTCTACGACGAGCGCTCACAGCTGTATTGCGCGGTCGGCCACCCGTTGTTTGAACTCGCCGAGGCGCAGCTCGACGATGCGCGCCTGGACACCCAAGACGCCATTGCTCCCACCTTTCGCCTGCCACCTCACGCTCAGGCCCATTACCGCGCCCTGCACTGCACGGCCAGCGCTTCGGACCGCGAGGGCATGGCCTTTCTGATTCTCACTGGGCGCTACATCGGCTACTTGCCCGACCATTACGCCGAGCCCTGGGTGCGCGAAGGTCGGTTGCGCGCATTACAACCCGATGCGCGTTTTTATGAGCTGAGCCTCGCCTCGGTGACGCGCAAGGGCCGGCGCGCCCATTTGGTGCTGGAGGAGTTTCTCGCCGCGCTTGCCGTTACCCCTTAACCAGCCGCCCATCACGCTATTCAAGAATGATCGCCATGCCTTTTACCCTCGCCGCTCCCTGCCAGTATCAGGAAGACATCCGCAAAAGCCGTTTCCTTGCCCTCGCCGCGCCGGTCAATAGTGCCGAAGATGCGCAAACATTTATTGCCGTCCACAGCGAGCCCACCGCTACGCACAACTGCTGGGCCTGGAAGGTCGGCGCGCAGTACCGCTTCAACGACGACGGCGAACCGGGCGGTACGGCGGGCCGGCCGATCCTGGCCGCCATCGAGGGCCAGGACTGCGATCAGGTCGCGGTGCTGGTCATTCGCTGGTACGGCGGCATTCAGCTGGGCACCGGCGGCCTGGCTCGCGCCTACGGCGGCAGCGCGGCCAAGTGCCTGCAGGCCGGCGAGCGATTGGAACTGGTGACGCGCATTGCCTTGCACTGTCGCTGCGGATTCGCCGAACTGGCGCTGGTGCGCCAGCGCCTGGCCGAGGCGGATGGAGTAATCGAAGCCGAGCAGTTTCTCGCCGACGGTGTGGAACTGCAGTTCGCCCTGCCGGCGCATCGACTTGAGGTCGTCCAGCGCCAGTTGGCCGATCTCAGCCGGGGACGGATCCACATACAACGTCGCTGAGCCCGTGCTCCGGTAAGCACGTTATCCTTGTGAACAGTTTTTCGCAGCATTGAGGTAGGCAACATGTCCAAGACCGCATTGATCATTGGCGCATCCCGCGGCATCGGCCTGGGGTTGGCGCAGCGTTTTCTCGAACAGGGCTGGCAGGTCATCGCCACCTACCGCAGCAGCAAAGGCCTGCTGCAACTGCAAAAGCTGCCGAGCGTGCGCGCCGAACAGGTCGATATTCTCGACCGCGCCAGTGTCGCGGCACTGGCCAGGCGCTTGCAGAACATCACGGTGGATATTTTGCTGGTCAACGCCGGTGTCTCCGGCCCGGCACACCGAGAAGTGGAACCGGCCACTCCGGATGAAATCGGCTCGTTGTTCATGACCAACGCCATCGCCCCGCTACAAGTCGCCGAGCGCTTGCTGCCGATCCTCAAGCCCGACGGCGTGCTGGGTTTCACCAGCTCGATCATGGGCAGCCAGGAACTGGCGGTTGCCCAGCATCGTCTGTACAGCGCCAGCAAGGCGGCGCTCAACCATATGGTGCACAGCCTGACGCAAAAGCTTGGCGTCGATTCGCGACGCACCCTGCTCTGCCTCCATCCAGGCTGGGTACAAACCGACATGGGCGGCAACAGCGCGCCGGTGGATCTGCTCACCAGCACGGACGGCTTGTGCCGCGTTTTGCGCGAAGCCGAAGGCAAGGGCGGCCTGCACTTTCTGGACTACCAGGGCCAGGTCCTGCCTTGGTAACACTGGCAACTCAACCGTTTTGATGGAGCGCCCCATGCACGTCTGGCTCAATACCTTGCCCAAGGCCGAACTGCACCTGCACCTGGAAGGCTCGCTGGAGCCTGAACTGCTGTTCGCGCTGGCCGAGCGCAACAAGATCTCACTGCCCTGGAACGACGTGGACAGCCTGCGCGGCGCCTACGCCTTCAACAACCTGCAGGAATTCCTCGACCTCTATTACCAAGGCGCCGATGTGCTGCGCACCGAACAGGACTTTTATGACCTGACCTGGGCCTACCTGAAACAATGCCAGTCCCAGCGTGTGGTGCATACCGAGCCCTTCTTTGACCCGCAAACCCATACCGATCGCGGCATTCCCTTCGAGGTGGTGGTGAATGGCATCAGCCAAGCGCTCAAGGATGGTCGTGGGCAACTGGGCATCCGCAGCGGACTGATCCTCAGTTTCCTGCGCCACCTGTCCGAAGAGGAAGCGTTCAAGACCCTGGAGCAAGCGATGCCTTATCGCGACGCCTTTATCGCCGTGGGCCTGGACAGTTCCGAGTTGGGCCATCCGCCGTCCAAGTTCGAGCGGGTATTCGCCAAGGCGCGCGCCGAAGGCTTGCCGGCGGTGTGCCACGCCGGCGAGGAAGGGCCGCCAGAGTACATCTGGCAGGCGCTGGACCTGCTCAAGGCCAAGCGCATCGACCACGGCGTGCGCGCCGCCGAAGACCCGCGCCTGCTACAGCGCCTGATAGATGAACAAATCCCGCTCACCGTCTGCCCGCTGTCGAACATCAAGCTGCGGGTGTTCGAGGACATGGCTCAGCACAACATTCTCGACCTGCTGGAGATGGGCGTGAAGGTTACGGTCAACTCTGACGATCCGGCCTACTTCGGCGGCTATGTCACGGAAAACTTCATCGCTCTACACGACAGCCTGGGCATGACCCGCGAACAGGCCCAGCGTCTGGCCAGAAACAGCCTGGAGGCCCGGCTGGTCTAGTCCTATAACATCGCTTCCCCGTGGAGCCGGCGTGCTGGCGATGCTCTCGCATCACGCTCATCGCCAGCGCGCTGGCTCCTACAAAAGCCGCTCATGCCACAACGGGGCGGTACGCCAAGCAGATGAATCTCACACAAGTACCCCAACCAAAAAGCCCGCGCCTACAACCCGGCTTCCGCCAGTCGCCGGGCATGCTCCACATAGACCGCGACCGGGTCGACGCCTGGCCCCACCGCGCCGAGTTGCTGGTTGACGATGTCCAGGTGATCAAACGGGTAATCGGAGCGAATCACCTGGCCCAGGTGTGAGCTGAAGCGACCGACCATGCCGTCGTTCTGCCCCGCCTCGCGCACGAAGCAGCGTGACAGCAATCGACACAGTCGCTGGCTGGGGTCGAGGCGGTTGGGCCCCCGGTCGGTAATGCCTGGCTGCAAGGTGCCGGACCAGGAGTAATAGCGCACGCCATCCACCTCAGGTTCACCCTCGCCGCCCCAGAGCGCCGGCAAGCCCTGTGGATAACGGGCGTTGAACGCCGCCACCCCTTCGCTGCCCAGATCCTGCAACGATTCCAGGGCGTCGCGCGGCAGCACCCTGTCATCAGCGGCAGAATCCAGCCCTTGCATGACCAACGCCAGCCCCTGGGTGATGTTCGCCAGCCAGCGCCGCGGACGTCCGCCCGGCTGCAGGTGAAGCTGCAGATAGTCGGCCACCTCCGAACCCTGGTTCGGCCCGGCCACCGAGGTGACCGACGCCACCCACTGCGGACGCAGCGCCGCCACATAACGCGCGCTCAGCGCACCCTGACTGTGACCGATCAGGTGCACCCGCTCGGCACCCAACTCGGCGCGGAGCGCTTCGACCTGGGCCAGCAATTGCTCGCCACGCACCGTGTTGCCATGTACCGCCGACAGGCGCACCGCATGCACCGTGGCGCCGGCGGCACGCAGCGCGGTATCGATGCCGTACCAGTAGGAATAACCGGCCAGGCTTACGAAGCCGAGCATGCCGTGCACCAACACCAGCGGATAACGGGGCGCGAGGTTCATGGCGATGTCCTGTGTGATCGGATTCAGTTCAGGCTCATTCTGGCTGATGTATCCGGAAACGCAGCCGCATCCGCCTGACACTCTTTATCACAGCACCATCATCCACAGCGGCAGACTGGCCGCCGCCAACAGGGTCGACAGGCACACAGTTGAGCTCACCGTGCGGCTGTCCTCCGGAGTACGCACGAAGGCCAGCACATTGACTCCCGTCGGGCAGGCAGCCATCAATACCAACACCGCGCGCGCCGTGTCGTTGAGCCCCAGCCAAGCCGCCAACAGATACACCGCCACGGGAAATACCGCGAGCTTTACCAGGGTCAGTCCCAGCACACCACGGGACAAATGCAGGCTGTACCGCGCCAGACTCATGCCCAGCACCATGAGGGCGCACGGCAAGGCTGCGGCCGACAGCCAGCTGGCCAGTTTCCACAACGGCTCAGGCAGGGCCAGGCCGGACAGGTTGACCAGAGCACCGAGCAGTAGGCCGATGATCACCGGATTGGCCAGGTTCTTCAGCAGCGCCAGCGGCTGTATTTTTTCACCGCTGCCGAAGGCCGCATACAGACTGTGCAAGGAAAACAGCAACAGGCTGTGGAACACCAGCACTGCGAACAGATACACCAGGCTGTCCGTACCCAGCACCGTGGCCACCAGCGGAATGCCGATCAGCACGTTATTGGAATAGGCAGCCGTCAGGCCCAGCGGCGAGGCCTTGCCACGACGCAGGTGCACCAGCAGGTTGACCACTATGAACACCAGCAGCACCGGCAGGAAATAACCGATCAGCAGGTTTGGCGACAGCCCCTGGGCCAATTCGGCCTTGGCAATGCCGGTAAATAACAGCACGGGCATGAACAGCTTGAAGGTCAGGCTGGCCAGCCCGGTGGCCGCCTCGCCACTCAGCCAGCGGCGCCGGCCGATTACATAACCCAGGATTACCAACAGGAAAATCGGCAGAATTGCCTGCACCGCCACCATAATCGCGCACTCCGACTACTAAGGCGCAAAAGCGCGCCACAGAGGCGATGGAGCATACTCAAGGGCCACTCATCTGGCGATGGCAAAAAGCTGCGACTTGGTCAGAAGCTATCAGCCGCATCCCATGGCTTGCGAGGAACCATCAACCGCCCCTAGAGTGCAGCCTGTTATCCCGACACGCCTTTGCCATGCCCATACCTCGTACCGCACAGAAGCAACAGACCCGCCAAGCCCTGATGGACGCTGCCCGCGAGCTCATGGACAGCAATCGCGATTTTGGCAGCTTGAGCCTACGCGAAGTGGCGCGCCGCGCCGGTATCGTGCCGACCGGCTTTTACCGTCACTTCGCCGATATGGATGAACTGGGCCTGGCGCTGGTGGCCGAAGTCGGCGAAACCTTCCGCGACACCCTGCGCCGGGTCCGCCACAACGAGTTCGAGCAGAACGGCCTGATCGAAGCAAGCACACGCATTTTCCTTGATGCGGTTGCTATCAACCGCGTTCAATTTCTGTTTCTGGCCCGCGAGCAGTACGGCGGCTCCCTGCCGATCCGCCAGGCCATTGCCACCCTGCGCCAATGCATTACCGACGATTTGTGCGCCGATTTACAGTTGATGAACCGCATGCCGCACCTGGACGTGCCGGCCATTGAGGTGGTCTCCGACCTGGTGGTGAAAACCGTGTTCGCCACCTTGCCGGAACTCATCGATCCGCCACCTGCCGGCCTGCCCGCTCACCTGAGCCCCGAAGCGAAGATCACCCAGCAGCTGCGTTTCATCATGGTGGGCGGCCGGCATTGGCTCGGCCCGGGGCGCGCCAAGCCCTGAGCATCCCGGGCGTGTCCCGGCCCGATGAAGAGAAAAAATTTGTCCGCAGTCATGGTAATGGCACGAAGATAGCAACGATGATGGTGCTGCTAATGGATTAGCACCCGGTCAGCTCGTCGGCACCATCCGCCCGGCGAGCTGACCATCCTTTTTTGCCAACGGTCAAAAAGCGATCAGCCGCGCCAAAGCCTGATCCAATGCCGCCCCGGCACGCTTACCCCACACTTACTCACCGTTTTATCCACCGCTTAGGTGGACAACTCCAGCTGCTCTCAAAACGTCATGAACGCTGCCAAGTACTTGATATGCGCCGGTTTTTTGACTGAACAAAAAAGCAGCAAAGCGCTGAAAGGCCGATAGGTCAAGGATTTGCGCCGTTTATTCTCATGTTATGCACAGATGCGCCCACAGAATCGCTGAACAACTATGAATCCCATGACAGGCTGCCCCCACGGTCAGGTGGTGACGCATTCCGTCACTTGAGACTCAATGCCCTCCGAGATAGGCATTGCGCACTTCCTCATTGCCCAGCAGTTCAGCACCGCTACCGCTCAGGCGGATCTGCCCGTTGGCCATGACATAACCGCGATCAGACAGTTTCAGCGCATGGTTGGCGTTCTGCTCGACCAGAAAGATGGTCATGCCGCCTTCCGCCAGATCGCGCAGGATCTGAAAGATCTGCTTGACCACAATCGGTGCCAGTCCCAGCGACGGCTCGTCGAGCAGCAGCAGTTTCGGCCGGCTCATCAGGGCGCGGGCGATGGCGAGCATTTGCTGCTCGCCGCCGGAGAGCGTCATGGCGCGCTGATTGCGCCGCTCCTTGAGGCGCGGAAACAACTCGAACATGCGCTGCATGTCTTCATCAGCATGGGCCAGACCGATGGGAATGGTGCCCATCAGCAGGTTTTCCTCAACGTTCATGTCGGGAAATACGCGGCGCCCCTCCGGAGATTGAGCAATACCACTGGAGGCCACGAAGTGCGACGATTTGTGGGTAATGTCCTGGCCGCGAAACAGGATCTGTCCCGAAGCTGCTCGCGGCTGGCCGAAGATCGACATCAACAGCGTCGATTTGCCCGCGCCGTTGGCGCCGATCAGGCACACCGTCTCGCCCTCACCGACCTGCAGGCTGACGCCACGCAGAGCCTGGATCGGACCGTAGAACACGTCCACCTCACGGAATTCGAGCAGCGGAATTCTGGGGGCTGGTCCTTGGACGCTCATACCACCTCCTCCTCGTCAGCGCCCAGGTAAGCGGCAATCACTTTGGGGTCATGGCGAATATCCTGCGGCCTGCCTTGGGCGATTACATCGCCGTGGTCGAGCACCACGATGTAATCCGAGATGCTCATGACCATGCCCATGTCATGCTCGATGAGCAGTACCGTAAGATCGTGCTCGTCGCGCAGGGTACGGATGATGCGACTCAAGGCGACGGTTTCCGGCGGGTTGAGACCCGCTGCCGGCTCGTCCAGGCAGATCAGCTGCGGGCGCGTACACAGGGCGCGGGCAATCTCCAGGCGCCGCTGCTGACCGTAGGACAGCTCGCCGGCCAGGCGATTGGCACAGTCCACCAGGTCGACCACCTCCAACCAGTAGAAGGCGTGGTTCAGCGCGTCTTCTTCAGACTGGCGAAACCTCGGAGTCTGGAACACGCCGGCCAGCAGGCCACGGTTCAGCCACATGTGCTGGGCCACCAACAAGTTTTCCACCACGGACATTTCACGGAACAGGCGAATGTTCTGGAACGTGCGCGCCAGCCCGGCGCGGTTGACCAGGTGGGTACCGCCAAACAGCTTGTACCAGAGCCGACTACCCAGCTGGCGCGGCGACACGAAATCGCTCAGGCGAAAGGGCTCGCCCAGCACCTGGATAACATCCGTCTGGCTGCCCCGTGCGTTAAGTTGGATACGCCCGCCGGTGGCCTTGTAAAAACCGGTCAGACAGTTGAAAACCGTGGTCTTGCCGGCGCCGTTAGGGCCGATCAGCGCAGAGATGCTGCCGCGCTGGATGTTCAGGCTGACGTCGTTGAGGGCCTTGATGCCGCCAAAGCGCATCATCAGATGCTCGACGCTGAGAATGTAATCGTCGCTCATGGCGCTACTCCCTTGCGCGGAACGAAACCACGCCGGCTGATCCGAATCAGCCCACGCGGTCGCCAGATCATCATCGCCACCATGAGCATGCCAAACAGCAGCACCCGGTAATCGGCAAAACTGCGCAGCAGCTCCGGCGCCACTGTGAGCACGAACGCAGCGATCACCACACCGACCGTCGAGCCCATGCCGCCGAGTACTACGATGGCAAGGATCAGGGCCGACTCGAAGAAGGTGAACGACGATGGATTGACGAAGCCCTGATAGCTGGCGAAGAACACCCCGGCCAGGCCTGCGGTGGAAGCGCCGAGCATGAAGGCCGAGAGTTTGACCAACACATGGTTGAGGCCCAGCGAGCGGCAGGCCACTTCGTCCTCGCGCAGCGCCTCCCACGCGCGGCCGACTGGCATGTGGGTCAGGCGGTGCTTGATGTACAGCACCAGAATCACCACCAGGAACAGCATGAGGTAGATGAACAAGAATTTGAGATTGGGGTTATAGGCGAAACCGAAATACTCATGGATCGGCACCCCGCCCTCCTTGGCCCGCCGCCCGAACTCCAGACCCAGCACTGTGGGCGCCGGCACCGACATGCCGTTTGGCCCACCTGTGAAGCTCAGCCAGTTATTCAGCACCAGGCGAATGATTTCACCGAAGCCCAGGGTGACGATGGCCAGGTAATCGCCATGCATGCGCAGCACCGGAAACCCCAGCAGCATACCGGCGAACGCCGCCAGCAAGGCACCCAGCGGCAACATGCTCCAGAAGCCCAGCCCGAGGTATTCATACCCCAGCGCCAGGCCGTAGGCACCGATGGCATAGAAGGCCACAAACCCCAGGTCGAGCAATCCTGCCAGGCCAACCACGATGTTCAGGCCCAGGCCGAGCAGCACATAGATCAGCCCAAGGATCACCACTGTGAGCAGGTATTTGCTGGCGAAGAACGGGAAGACAAATGCCGCCAGCAGCAGCAACGGGATGATCCAGCGCAGTTGCGTCTTGTAGTCGGGCGCCCGCACGGACACGCCGGAACCCGCGCTCCGGAACCGTTCGATCAAGGCCCGACCATGGGCCGTTTGCGCATACAGGCTGATACACAGGCGACCGAGCATCACCGCACCGACCAGCATGGCGACCCGTTCTGGCTGCAGGCGGAAGGCATAACCATCGAGCAGCACACCGACAATAGGGCCGAAGACGATCAGCGCGAGCAGCCCGGCCAGCAGGGTGTCGAGCAGGGTTTCCTTGAGGTCCACCGAAGTCGCGTTACGGCTCATGGTCACACCTTGGCAACCTGGGGACGACCCAGGAGTCCTTGCGGGCGGAAGATCAGGATCAGCACCAGTAGCGAGAAGCTGAACACGTCCTTGTAATCGGTGTTGACCATGCCGGAGAACTGCGCCTCGGCAACGCCGAGAATCAGCCCGCCGAGCATCGCCCCGGGCAGCGAGCCGATGCCGCCCAGCACCGCGGCCGTGAACGCCTTGATGCCGATGATGAAGCCGGCATAGAAGTCGAACGTGCCATAGTTGAGGGTAATTAGCACACCCGCCAGCGCAGCCATCGAAGCGCCGATGACGAACACGTAGGAAATCACCCGGTCGGTATTGATGCCCAGGATCGAGGCCATCTTGCGGTCCTGCTGGGTGGCCCGGCACATGCGACCCAGACGGGTGCGATGGATGATCCAGGTCAGCACCGCCATGCCGACAAAGGCGGCGATAAGAATGAATACCTTGGTGTATGTGAGCTGCACGAAGCCCTCACCGATGTTCAGTTTCAGCGCTCCATCAAGCAAGGTCGGCACACCCTGCTGGCGGGCGCCCTGGCTGATCTGCACGTAGTTCTGCAGGATCAGCGACATGCCGATGGCACTGATCAGTGGCGCCAGGCGGGTTGAGTTGCGTAACGGCCGGTAGGCGATGCGCTCGATCACCCAGCCGTACACCCCGGTGATGAAGATGGTGAACAACAAGGTGCCTAGGATCAGCAGCGGGAACGACTCCAGCCCGAAGAACGTCAGCAGGGCCAGGGCGATGGCCGCCAGGTAGGCGCTGATCATGTACACCTCGCCGTGGGCGAAGTTGATCATGCCGATGATGCCGTACACCATGGTGTAGCCAATGGCGATCAAGCCATAGACCGACCCCAGCGTCAGGCCGTTGATCATTTGCTGCAGGAAAATGCCGTCCATGTCTGTATCTCTTCTAAACGGGCGGGGCCGTGACCCCTGCCCTCCGGATCTCGGACAGGTACTGCCGAACCCACGCCCGCCCTCCCGGCCGGCGTGGTGCTCGCCACATGACTGCGGCGGGCGATACGCATTCAGCAGTGCCCGGGAACATCCCGTTCATGCCAAGGCATGAACGGGGCGGGCGTTCTGCATCATTGCTGTTGTTGATACTTCCCTTGGTCGTCCCACTCGTAAACCACGTAGTCGGAGACCTTGAGATCGCCTTTCTGGTCGAACTCCTTCTTGCCCATCACCGTCTGCACCGGATTGGCGTGCAGCCATTCGGCGGCCTTGGCCGGGTCGTTCACCCCGGCGCCGTTGAAGGCTGCAGCGATCACCTGCAAAGTGGCGTAGGAATACAGCGTGTAGCCCTCCGGCTCAAAACCGCCGGCGCGGAACTTCTCGATTACCGCCTGGCCATCGGGAATTCGCCGCGGGTCAGCGCCAAAGGTCATTAACACTCCTTTGGTGTATTGCGGCCCGCCCGCAGTGGTGACCAGTTCGTCTGTAACAATGCCGTCGCCCGACAGGAATTTGGCGTTCAGCCCCTGCTCGCGCATCTGCCGCACCAAGGGTCCGGCTTCCGGGTGCAGGCCGCCGAAATACACCACTTCGGCGCCGGTAGAACGCAGCTTGGTCACCAGCGCGTTGAAGTCCTTCTCGCCCCGGGTCAGGCCCTCATAGAGCACCTCCTTAACGCCGCGCTTGGCCAGTTGCGCGCGGGTGGCATCGGCCAGACCCTGGCCGTAGGTGTCCTTGTCGTGGAGGATCGCCACCTTGCTGGCCTTCAGCGTGTCGACGATGTAATCGCCGGCGACGATGCCTTGCTGATCATCCCGTCCGCACATGCGAAACACAGCTGGCATGCCGCGCTCGGTGAATTGCGGGTTGGTCGAGCCCGGCGTCACCATGAGGATGCCGGCTTCGTCGTAGACCTCGGACGCCGGAATACTCGATGAAGAACAGAAATGGCCGACCACAGCGATAGCCTTGTCCTGGTCGACCAGCCGGTTGGCCACCGACACCGCCTGCTTGGGCTCACAGGCATCGTCGGCCTTGACCAGCCTGATCTTCTCGCCGTTGATGCCGCCTGCGGCATTGAGATCTTCTGCTGCCTGAGTCGCACCGCGCCAGTATTGCTCGCCAAACGAAGCATTGGCCCCGGTATGCGGACCGGCAACGCCGATAACCACGTCTGCTTGTGCGAACGAAGAAACACCCAGCGCGACGCTGATCGCGAGGGTCAGAAAGCCTTTTCTGTAAGTCTTCTGCGCCATGGATTGCTGCTCCTGAAGTGGAAGTGCTGTGTTGTAGTTGAGCAAGTGACGTGCAGTGATTCCTCGCGCGACCTGAAAAAAACGACTCCGACGCGCCCATCCCTTTCGCTCTTTCTTATTCGAATCAACCGCTTGCCTGATCTTCCGGCCACCCTGGACGTTTTGAGACAGGGGCTTGTCCGGCTTTTCACCCGCTTCTTCACGATAGACGGCAGGCGAAAAGCTGCACACACAGGCGCACAGTTTTTGCCCAATCCTGTAAAAATTCCGGACACTCCGCGTCTTCAGATCACGACGCGCAAGCATTGTCCGAGGTGGTAGAGAGTGAAGCCGCTTTCATACAGGCAACTGCGCACGCGTGGGGCGGACACCGCCGGCAGGGCGCTGAAGGGCAGCGGCAGCGCCTGGGGATCGCCGTGGAGCAGATACTCGGCGAAGGCCTTGCCGACCAGGCTGCCGGTGGTGATGCCGCGACCGTTGTAGCCCGTCACCGCCAGCAAACCGGGCGCGGGCTCGAACACGCGCAGCAGGTGTTCCGGTGTGAACGCAATGCGCCCACTCCAGGTGTACTGCCATTCGACCCGGCCCAGCCGGGGAAAGTAATGCCGCTGAATGCGTTCGGCCCAGCGACGCAGGAACCAGGCCGGCTTGTTGCTGCCATTGCCAAGGCTGCCGAGCAACAAGCGGCCTTCGGCATCGCGCCGAACGCTGCTGAGTACCTGGCGGGTGTCCCAGGCGCCTTCGCCGTTGGGTAGAATGGCGTCGGCCGACGTGCTGCTCAGTGGCTGCGAGGCGACCTGATAGTAATAGCCGGCGAAGAATTCCCGGCGCAGCGCGCACCAATCACCTTCGGTGTAGGCGTTCGAGGCGATGACAACCTGGGGCGCCAGTACCGCACCTTCAGCCGTGCGCACGCACCAGCCATCGCCTTGGCGCTGCAGCTCGATTACCGGCGACTCCTCGTATAACCCACCGCCCAGCCGCTGTACTGCATCGGCCAATCCGCGGGTGTAGGCCAGCGGATTGAGCGTTCCGGCACGGTGATCGAGCAGCGCCATGCTGATCCTCGACGTACCGCACAAGGCCTGGCAGTCAGCGCCGTGCAACAACTCCACGGGGGCGCCCCGCCGTCGCCATTGCCCATGGCGCGACTGCAGCTCCGCCGCGCCACCGGCATTATGGGCCATGTGCAGGGTGCCGGCGCGGCGTAGCTGGCAGTCGATGCCGTAGCGTTCGATCAATGCGAAGACCAACGCCGGCGCGGCGCCCAGCGCCTGGTTGAGACGTGCGCCGAGATCCATGCCGAGGCGCTCCTCGACGTCATCCGGGGCAATCCAGGTACCGGCATTGACCAGCCCGACATTGCGCCCCGAGCCGCCATGGCCGATGCGCTGCGCTTCCAACAGACACACCCGTTGCCCGCTCTCGAGCAGGTGCAACGCCGTGGACAGGCCGCTGATGCCGGCGCCGATCACGCAGACATCGGCACGCACCTCGCGTTGTAATACCGGCATGCGGGCACGCTCCGGCAACAGCTGATCCCACAGGCAGCGTTCGATCAGTGCCATGTGCAGCTCCCCTCAGTCGAAGACGATGCCTTGGGCCAGCGGCAGCTCGCGGGAATAATTCACTGTATTGGTTTGCCTGCGCATGTACGCTTTCCAGGCGTCCGAGCCGGATTCGCGGCCACCGCCGGTGTCTTTCTCGCCGCCAAAGGCGCCGCCGATTTCCGCACCACTGGGGCCAATGTTGATGTTGGCGATACCGCAGTCGCTGCCTGTGGCGGACATGAACGTCTCCGCCTCGCGCACATCGTTGCTGAACAAGCAGGAGGACAGTCCTTGGGACACGCCGTTGTTCAGCACTACGGCCTCGGCAAAGTGCCGGTAGCCGAGCACATAGAGAATTGGCGCAAAGGTTTCCCGACACACCACTGCGCTTTGCGCCGGCATCTCGACGATGGCCGGTGTCACGTACCAGGCCTCGGGAAATTCTTCAGCCAGACACCGCTCGCCGCCGAACACCACGCCGCCCTCATCGCGCGCCTGTCGCAAGGCGGCCTGCATGGCTTCGTAAGCAGCTTTGTCGATCAGCGGTCCCACCAGATTGCCGTGCAGCGGATGGCCGATGCGGATGGCCTTGTAGGCGGATTTAAGTCGGGCGATGACTTCCTCCCGCACAGTGTCGTGGACGATCAAGCGGCGCAACGAGGTGCAGCGCTGGCCGGCGGTGCCCACTGCGCTGAACAGGATGGCGCGCACCGCCAGGTCCAGGTCCGCCGATGGAGTGAGGATCATGGCGTTGTTACCACCCAATTCGAGAATGCTGCGCGCAAAGCGTGCCGCAACCCTGGGCGCCAGTTCGCGGCCCATGCGCGTGCTGCCAGTGGCGCTGACCAGCGCCACCCGTGGATCGTCGGCCAGCGCTTCGCCGACGGCGCGCCCGCCCAGACAGACCTGGCTGAGGTGCGCCGGCGCCTCGGGAAACTCCGCCTGCACGCGCTCGAACAGCGCCTGGCAGGCCAACGCGGTCAGCGGAGTTTTCTCCGACGGTTTCCACACCACCGGATTGCCGCACACCAGCGCCAGCGCGGTGTTCCACGCCCACACCGCCACTGGAAAATTGAAGGCGCTGATCACTGCCACCACGCCGAGCGGGTGCCAGGTTTCGCGCATGTGATGGCCGGGACGCTCGGAGGCGATGGTCAGTCCGTACAGCTGGCGCGACAGGCCGACGGCGAAGTCGCAGATATCGATCATCTCCTGCACTTCACCCAAGCCTTCCGCCTGGATCTTGCCGGTTTCCCAGCTCACCAGCTCTCCGAGCTCGGCCTTGTGCTGACGCAACACATCGCCAAAACGGCGCACCAGTTCACCACGGCGTGGCGCCGGAACCTGGCACCACGCCTGAAACGCCTCGGCGGCGCGGGCGACACTGGCAGCCACTTCGTCACGCTCGAGCAGCCGCACGCGGCCGATGCACTCCCCATTGATGGGGCTATGTACGGGATGATCGCCTTGTTGATACTCCGTTGACGAAACCCCGAGACCCTCAAGCACGCGACTGACCATATGCACTTCCCCTTATGCGGTGACCGTTATGCCCGGCTATCAGTAATAGCCGAACCCACAGCGAGCGTTGGAACAGATCCCCTGCACACGAAAAAGGCCGCGTCGAAACGCGGCCTCGGGGCACAAGCCGAATTGTCAGTCGACGAGAGTGACGGTCCCTTTCATCAGGGCCATATGGCCAGGGAACGAGCAGAAGAACATGTACTTCTCGTCAGCCTTGAGCTGGGCGACATCGAAGGTGACCGAGTCGCTCTCGCCGCCGCCAATCAGCTTGGTGTGGGCGAGGATGCGCGGGTCATCGGCTTTCACATAATCATTGGCCAGCCCAGCGGAAATCCCTTCGCTGGCCACCGGATTCATATCAGCCTCAGTGGTAAGCACCCAGTTATGACCCATGACGTTTTTCGCCATGGTGCCGGTATGCTTGAGGTTGACGGTAAAGTCGGTGCAGCTCTTGCTGATTTCGATGGCATTGGTGCTGTAGGTCATTTGGTCGGTGGAGTCGATATCCACCGAGCACTCAGCCGCCCACAGGGGCGCGCTAAATATGGACAGCAGGGATAAGACAGCGAGTTGACGGATCATGGAGCCTCCTGAGGGAAAGTGCGCAGACGCCACAGGGGTAGACTGCCGTGTCTCAGGCCGGTTCCGATCGGCCGTTCACACGCATCAAGGCAGGTTGTCAATCGACGCCATGCAGAGTTTCAACCAGCCTCGTCACCCCGCGAGGTTTAGCATGCGCGTGTGAAATCCATGTCAGGAGAGACGCCATGCCCTTCAATGAACTGCTAAAAAGCCTACTGGTCGCCTATGCCGAAGGCGCCTGCGGACGAGAGTGATCTCACCGATAGCTACGCAACGCGTCCCCCGCTACTCTGTGGTCGAATTTTCCACGGAGTGTCCCATGTCCCTGCGTTCCATTTGCGTGTTCTGCGGTGCCAGCACCGGCACCAACCCCATCTACCGTGAAGCGGCCGAACAGCTGGGCCGCGAGCTCGCTGCACGCGGCATTCGCCTGGTCTACGGCGGTGGCGCAGTCGGCCTGATGGGTGTGGTCGCCGACGCGGCGATGGCGGCCGGTGGCGAAGTGATCGGTATCATTCCCCAGAGCCTGCAGACCTCTGAAATCGGCCACAGCGGCTTGACCCGTCTGGAAGTGGTGGACGGCATGCACGCCCGCAAGGCGCGTATGGCCGAGCTGTCCGATGCCTTCATCGCCCTGCCCGGCGGGCTCGGCACACTGGAAGAGCTGTTCGAGGTGTGGACCTGGGGCCAGCTTGGTTACCACGCCAAGCCCCTGGGGCTGCTGGAAGTGAACGGCTTCTACGCCAAGCTCAGCGGTTTTCTGGATCATCTGGTGACCGAAGGCTTCGTGCGCCCGCCGCACCGTGCCATGTTGCAGCGCAGCGAATCGCCGGCCGCACTGCTGGAGCTGCTGGCCGCCTGGCAGCCCACCCAGCCGAAATGGCAGGACGAGCAACAGCCCAGCTGAACGTAACGGCAGAACGCAACTTTCCCAACCGTTGCGGGTCTGTCCGAAACGGGCGGCAGCCTCGCTGCCGCACTTCCTTTTCGATGACGCACCATGACCCGCTGGCAAGACTCCCTGAATCCCGCAGTCGAATGGGTCACCACCTTCCTGCGTCGTTACCCCGGGCTGGTGGCCTTGTTCGGCTTCGTGTCCGGGCTGGCCAGTTTCCTGCTGGTCGACCGCCAGGCCGGACTGGCCAAGGTGATCGCTGCAGTCATGCTGGTCAGCTGGATCTGGCTGGTGCTCGGCCACAGCCTGCGCGCCTGGCTGGAACGCCGCTTCGGCTTGCGCTTGCCACCGCCACTGCTGCACTACGCAACGCAGATGATCCACCAGGAAAGCCTGTTTTTCATCCTGCCGTTTTTTGCCATCACCACCACCTGGAACAGCGGCCAGGCGGTGTTCACCAGCCTGCTCGGCGCAGCCGCGCTGGTGTCGATCATCGACCCGCTGTACTACCGCCAATTGGCGCCCCGGCGTTGGGTCTACCTGGCGTTTCACAGCCTGACGCTGTTTGCGGTGCTGCTTACCGCCCTGCCGATCATCCTGCAATTGAGCACGCCACAAAGTTACCGCTGGGCGCTGGGGATTGCCCTGGTGCTGGCATTTCCCAGTCTCGCCGCGCTCTCGCCCGGCGGCTGGCGACGCTGGCTGATCGCCCCGTTGCTGCTCATCACTCTGGCTGGCGTGGGCTGGCTGGCTCGCCTGTGGGTGCCGCCCGCCACGCTGTGGCTGACCGAAGTCGCCATCAGCCAGCAGCTGCAGGAACGTACGCCCAGCCAGCGCCTGCGCCAGCTCAGTGTCGCCCAGCTGCAGGCAGACGGCCTGTACGCCTACACCGCGATCAACGCGCCGCGTGGGTTGGCCGAAGGTATCCAGCATATCTGGCGGCACAATGGCCGCGAGGTGGACCGCATCGCGCTGAACATCCAGGGCGGACGCCAGGCCGGCTACCGGGCATGGACCCACAAGCGCAACTTCCCCCCCGAGCCGCAGGGCAACTGGCAAGTGCAGGTAGTGACCGAAGCCGGTCAATTAATCGGTGTGCTGCGCTTCAACGTGGTGGATTAACGGCCCCGCTACCGAGCATCGCCGCAGCAGGCCGTCGGTGGACAAAGCACCTATGGTTTCCGTGCTTCTACCCATACGGAGACCGCATCATGTTCCGGATATTCATGCTGGCCTTGGTTCTGATCGGCGCCCCACCGGCTCTGGCCCACCATGGTTGGAGCAGCTACGACAGCGAACAACCACTGAGGCTGGAGACCGAGATTATCGAGGTGCATTACCGCAACCCTCACGCCGAACTGGTTATCGAACATGCAGGCCAGCAGTGGCGAGTGATTCTGGCGCCGATATCGCGCCTGAACACACGCGGCCTACCGGAATCGGACCTGCAAGTCGGCCAACAGATAATTCTGGAAGGCTATCCACGCAAGGATGGCAGCGCCGAATTGCGCGCCGAGCGAATCACTGTCAACGACCGAACCGTCGAGCTGCGCTGATGGAAGCGGCGCAGCTCGCCGCCGCACTGGAGGGCTCCGCGCTCGGTGTGATGATGCGCGAGTCGGACTGGCTCTACCCAGTCGTTAACCTGCTGCATCTGCTGGGTCTGGTCTTGCTGCTCGGCGCCATGCTTTTTCTGGATCTGCGCTTGCTCGGCCTGGCCCCCCGCGTGCCACTGGGCTTGCTCGCCCCCTGGCTGACCGGTTTCGCCGTGAGCGGCCTGCTGATACAGCTTGCCAGCGGCCTGGCCCTGTTCGCCGCCGACGCCATGGCATTGATCGGCAACCGGCTGTTGCAGATCAAGTTGCTCCTGGTGCTGTTCGGCATCGGCAATGCCGGGCTGTTTCGTTGGCGATTTTCGCGAGTTTTACCGGAATGGGAGATCGTGCCGCTGCCGGCCAGGATGCAGGCGGGCTTGTCGCTGTGCGCGTGGCTGTCGGTGATGGCAGCCGGGCGGCTACTCGCGTATTTCTAAGCCCCAAGATAGGCTCCGTATGGAAAGTTTTGCGCCCGGTGATGCTGCGTTTAAAGCATCTCTATCACCATGAAAACTGCGTTTTTTCTCCGGTCTGTGCCTTGCCTGACCTTCGCTCGATGACTCTCCGTACAGACCTTGTCGTTTCATTGCATTGAGTAAAAAAACACCACTCTGGGCTACACCAGTAGCCATGCTGTTCCCAGCACTCTTTCACCTGCTTGCCCACAGAGTTATACACAGCATCTGGGGAAAAGCGGACCCGCTGCCAAGAGCGCCACACGCACCGAAGTGACTGTTTTTAGGTGCATTTGCAATAAACAAGGCCATCAGGGCCACTAGCGCAGATCCCACAACCCTCGCAATTCGTGAAGTTATTCACAGACATGCAAACTCAGTCGTTATGGCCATTGCTGCGCATAAAAAGTGGCAGCGGGGATGCGAGCGTGCGCCTCACTTAGCTCTTCGAGAGTAGAGGTTGTGCACGGCGGCGCTGCGGCCCGAGGTCGGGCCTGATATCAGTGAGGAATAGCGGCCCGTCGCGAAGGAGGGGCGCAGTGGGCCGGAACACTGGGTGCAACCTCAGCGCGGCGCCACCGGGCGCTGAGGTTTGCCGCCCTTGCCAGCTTTGCCGGCAGCGGGCTTTACCGATTGGCTACGCTCGGCCTTCTTGCGGGCTTCGGCAGCGGCCTTGGCCTGCTCGCGCTTGTCCCACGGATTGCCGTCCTGGCTGCGCGGTGGCAAACCGGTGTGCTGGGTGAGCAGCGGTCTGGTCTGGCGATTGCCGGCCACCTTCTTGCTGCCGGCCGGCGTGGAGTTCTTGCGCCGTGCGCTCTGGTACTCCTCGCCCGCCGGCTGGTGCACCGGAATAAGCTGGTGCTTGCCGCTGCCGATCAGGTCGGCGCGCCCCATGCGCTTGAGCGCCTCGCGCAGCATTGGCCAGCCCTTCGGGTCGTGGTAGCGCAGGAATGCCTTGTGCAGGCGACGCTGATCCTCGCTCTTGACGATGATCACCCCTTCGCTCTTGTAAGTGACCTTACGCAGCGGGTTTTTGCCGGTGTGGTACATCGCCGTGGCACTGGCCATTGGCGAGGGATAAAACGCCTGCACCTGATCGGCGCGAAAGCCGTTGGCCTTGAGCCACAGGGCCAGGTTCATCATGTCTTCGTCGGTGGTGCCCGGGTGCGCGGCGATGAAGTACGGAATCAGGTACTGCTCCTTGCCCGCTTCCTTGGAGTACTTCTCGAACATCCGCTTGAACTTGTCGTAGTTGCCGATGCCCGGCTTCATCATCTTGTCCAGCGGGCCTTGCTCGGTGTGCTCCGGGGCAATCTTCAGGTAACCGCCAACGTGGTGGGTCACCAGTTCCTTGACGTATTCGGGCGATTCCACCGCGAGGTCGTAACGCAGACCCGAGGCGATGAGGATCTTCTTCACCCCTGGCAGTGCGCGGGCCTTGCGATACAGCTCGATCAGCGAACTGTGATCGGTGTTGAGGTTCTCGCAGATCCCGGGGTAGACGCACGACGGCTTGCGGCAGTGTTTCTCGATCTCGTAGCTCTTGCACGCCATGCGATACATGTTGGCAGTCGGCCCGCCCAGGTCGGAGACCACGCCGGTAAAGCCCGGCATGCCGCGCATCGCCTCGATCTCGTTGAGGATCGATTCGTGGGAACGGTTCTGCATGATGCGCCCCTCATGCTCGGTGATCGAGCAGAAGGTGCAGCCGCCAAAACAGCCACGCATGATGTTCACCGAGAAGCGAATCATCTCGTAGGCGGGCACCTTGGCGCCGCCGTACGCCGGGTGTGGCACGCGCGCATAGGGCGCGGCGAACACGTAGTCCATTTCCTCGGTGGTCAGCGGAATCGGCGGTGGGTTCAGCCAGATGTCCTGGCCGTCGTGCTTCTGCACCAGCGCACGGGCGTTACCCGGATTGGTCTCCAGGTGCAGCACACGGTTGGCGTGGGCATACAGCACCGGATCGTTGCGTACCTTCTCGAAGGATGGCAGGCGAATCACCGTACGGTCGCGCTCCAGTTTGGGGTGCGGCAACAGCTCGACGACCTTGGCCTCGTTGGGATCCTCGGGGGCCTGCTTGCCGTTTTCCAGCGCGCAGGCTTCCAGTTCCTGGGTGTTCACGTAAGGGTTGATGATCTGGTCAATCTTGCCTGGCCGGTCGACGCGGGTCGAATCGATCTCGAACCAGCCCTCAGGCGCATCCTTGCGGATAAACGCGGTGCCGCGCACATTGGTGATGGTCTCGATCTTCTCGCCATAGGCCAGGCGCTGCGCGACTTCGACAATCGCGCGCTCGGCATTGCCGTACAGCAGGATGTCGGCGGTAGCGTCCATCAGGATTGAACGACGCACCTTGTCCGACCAATAGTCGTAATGGGCGATGCGGCGCAGCGACGCCTCGATGCCACCGAGAATGACCGGCACATGGCTGTACGCTTCCTTGCAGCGCTGGCTGTAGACCAGGCTGGCGCGGTCCGGGCGACTGCCAGCAAGGCCACCGGCGGTGTAGGCATCGTCGGAGCGCATTTTGCGGTCGGCGGTGTAGCGGTTGATCATCGAGTCCATGTTGCCGGCGGCGATGCCATAGAACAGGTTGGGCTCGCCCAGCTTCATGAAGTCGTCTTTGCTGCGCCAGTCCGGCTGGGCAATGATGCCGACGCGATAGCCTTGAGCTTCCAGCAGACGGCCAATGATCGCCATGCCGAACGACGGATGGTCGACGTAGGCGTCTCCAGTAACAATGATCACATCACAGCTGTCCCAGCCGAGCTGATCCATCTCTTCCCGGCTCATTGGCAGGAAGGGTGCAGGACCGAAACACTCGGCCCAGTACTTGGGATAGTCGAACAGGGGTTTGACAGCGGTCATGGCGGAGAACCAGCAGGTTATGCAAAAAGGGCGCGGAATATAGCACAAAACATGGCCAAATCCGACGCTTCAGGTCGGATTTGGCGGCTCCTCCCGCCTCAACACTCGAAGGCGAGCACGCTGCTTGCTTACCCTCTCCCGGAGGGCGCGGCGTTAATGATAACGACGTGGCACGCGGGCGGTGACCCGGGTCAGCAACTCGTAGCCAATGGTGCCGCAGGCGCTGGCCAGCTCGTCGACCGACACATTCGCGCCCCACAACTCCACCTCATCGCCGATCCGCGCCTCGGGCACGTCGGTCAAATCAATGGCCAGCATGTCCATCGACACGCGACCGGCCAGCGGCACGCGGTGACCGCGCACCAGCACTGGCGTGCCGGACGGCGCTTGGCGCGGATAGCCGTCGGCATAGCCACAGCATACGGTGCCGATACGCGAGGGCCGTTCTGCCACCCAGCTAGCGCCGTAGCCGACGCTATCGCCAACGGGCACTTCGTGCACGGCGATAATTTTCGCAGTCAGGGTCATGACCGGTTTCAGCCCCAACTCTGCAGCGGAGCGCTCGGCGAATGGCGAGGCGCCGTACAGCATGATGCCCGGCCGTATCCAGTCCATGTGCGCAGGCGCCAGGCTGAGGACCGCTGCTGAATTGGCCAGGGCGCGATGATCAAAAGCCACATCCTGCAAACCCAGGCACACCTCCAGCTGCTCTCCGGTCAATGCGTGCTGATGCTCGTCGGCGCAGGCGAAGTGGCTGATCAGGTTGACCTCAGCGACCTGGGGGGCGCCGCGTAGACGTTCGGCCCAATGGCGGACCTGGGCTTCCTCGAAGCCCAGGCGATGCATGCCGCTGTCCAGCTTCAGCCAGACATTCACCGGTCGCGCCAGCCGGGCCGACAGCAACCGCTCGGCCTGCTCGACACCCTGCACCGCGACATCAAGCCCCAGTTCGGCGGCACTCTGATCATCCTCAGCATCGAAGCAGCCTTCGAGCAGTAGAATCCGTGCCGCCGGCGCCTGCTCGCGCACCACCCTCGCCTCCTCCACGCTGCACACGGCGAAGCCATCCGCGTCATCACGCAGGGCTGCAACCACCGCCGCAGCGCCATGGCCGTAGGCATTGGCCTTGACCACGGCAAAGGCCCGCCGTCCCGGCGCGCAGCGCTTGGCCAAGGCATAGTTGTGACGAATGGCGGCCAGATCGACCGAGGCAATGAGAGGACGCATGGCAAACCCTGTAAAGCGATAACGGATGGCGCAAGCTTACGCTGCAAGCTGCAAGCTGCAAGCTGCAAGCTGCAAGCTGCAAGCTGCAAGCGTGTGGGTTGTCGCGGAGCGGGCGTCAAGCTTTTACTTATGGCTTATGGCTTGAGGCTGCCCTTAATCGTCATCAAATTGATAACTGCCGGGGGCGAGGTTCTCGAAGCGCGAGTACTTGCCCATGAAAGCCAGGCGCGTGGTGCCAATGGGGCCGTTACGCTGTTTGCCGATGATGATTTCGGCAACGCCCTTGTACTCGGTTTCGGGGTGATACACCTCGTCGCGGTAGACGAACATGATGATGTCGGCGTCCTGCTCGATGGCGCCGGATTCACGTAAGTCGGAGTTCACCGGACGCTTGTTCGGGCGCTGTTCCAGCGAGCGGTTGAGCTGTGACAGGGCCACCACCGGGCAGTTGAATTCCTTGGCCAGGGCCTTGAGCGAACGGGAGATTTCCGAAATTTCGTTGACCCGGTTGTCGCCACTGGAGCCCGGAATTCGCATCAGCTGCAGGTAGTCGACCATGATCATGCCGATCTCGCCGTGCTCGCGGGCCAGGCGGCGGCTGCGCGCACGCATTTCCGAGGGCGAGATGCCGGCGGTGTCGTCGATAAACAGCTTGCGGTCGTTGAGCAGGTTGACTGCCGACGTCAGGCGAGGCCAGTCATCGTCGTCCAGCTTGCCGGTACGCACCTTGGTCTGGTCGATGCGGCCCAGCGAGGCAAGCATACGAATCACCAGGGAGTCGGCGGGCATTTCCAGCGAATAGACGAGAATAGCCTTGTCGCTGCGCAGCAGAGCATTTTCCACCATGTTCATGGCGAAGGTGGTCTTACCCATCGACGGACGCCCGGCGACGATCACCAGGTCGGCTGGCTGCAGGCCGCTGGTTTGCGCATCGAGGTCGGTAAAGCCGGTGGTGATGCCCGTGATCGCATCTGGGCTGTTGAACAGCGTGTCGATGCGGTCAATCGCCTTGGTGAGGATCTCGTTGACACCGATCGGGCCGCCGGTCTTGGGCCGCGCCTCGGCGATCTGGAAAATCAGCCGCTCAGCTTCGTCGAGGATTTCCTCGCCGGTGCGGCCTTGCGGTGCATAGGCACTGTCGGCGATCTCGCTGCTGATGCTGATCAGCTTGCGCAGCGTGGCACGCTCACGAATGATCCCGGCATAGGCCTTGATGTTGGCCACCGAGGGGGTGTTCTTGGCCAGCTCGCCAATGTAGGCCAGTCCGCCCACTTGGGTAAGGTGCCCTTCGTTTTCCAATTGCTCGGACAAGGTCACCACGTCGAACGGCTGGTTGCGCTCAGCCAGGGTGTGGATGGCACGGAAGATCAGGCGATGGTCGTGGCGGTAGAAATCGCCATCGGACACCTGATCAAGCACGCGCTCCCAGGCGTCGTTGTCCAGCATCAGACCACCCAGCACAGCCTGCTCGGCCTCAATGGAATGGGGCGGCACCTTGAGTGCGGCGGTTTCCAGGTCGTACTGCTGCGGGGCACTAATGTCGTTCATGGCTCTCGGAATTTTTTAACGTCAGAAAAAACAAAGGGCACGTTCCGCTTGCGCGAAACGTGCCCGATGTTACGCGTCCGGCACCCAAGGCGCCAAACGCAATCGTCGGCTTAGCCGCCGATTACGACCAGACGGACCGAAGCTTCGACGTCGGTGTGCAGGTGCACAGCCACGTCGTATTCGCCGGTCTGACGGATGGTGCCGTTCGGCAGGCGGACTTCAGCCTTGGCCACTTCAACGCCGGAGGCGGTCAGGGCGTCAGCGATGTCGGCGGTGCCGATGGAGCCGAACAGTTTGCCTTCATCGCCCGCGGTTGCGGTGATGGTGACTTCCAGTTCGTTCAGCTGGGCAGCGCGAGCTTCGGCCGAAGCCTTCTTCTCGGCAGCCAGTTTTTCCAGCTCGGCGCGACGGGCTTCGAACGTGGCAACGTTCTCGGCGGTCGCCGCGGTAGCCTTGCCTTGCGGCAGCAGGTAGTTACGGCCGTAACCGGAACGTACATTCACCTTGTCGCCCAGGTTGCCCAAGTTGGCGATTTTTTCCAGCAGGATGACTTCCATTTGAGTCTTACCTCTTAACTTTTTTCACCGTTCGCAGGTCCCGCACCGTTGTTACGGGACGGGCGACCGCGAAAATCAAACAGGCTGTCGACAATGGCCAAGACCACCAGCAACGGATAGATAAACTGCATGAACAGCACCAGCGTGACATACAGACCGACCAGCCAGAAACGCCCTAGGCGCCCCTTGGCCACCAGTCCGTGCATCAGCGCCACTCCGGCAAACACCAGCGGCACACTGCACAGCGGTGCCAGCATGGCCATCGGCGCGCCCAGGCTCGGCCCAAGCAGCATCACGGCCATCAGCGGCAACGCCAGTACCGGCGGCAGACGCACCGCGCGGAACTCACTGGCAAAGCCACCGGGGTTGTACAGCGCCGCCTGCCAGTAACGCCCGAGCAACAGGCACAGCAGGGTGACGATCTGCAGCAACGCCGCCATCAGGCCGGTCAATACCGGCATCATCAGGCTGTGCAAGCTGGCCTGTTCCTCTGCGGACATCTGCTGGTAAATCCCCTCGAGCATCTGCGGCATGAGCTTCTGCAGCTCCGCCACCATGGCCTCGATCGGCGCGCCGAACAGCGTGCTGAGGACAACCGCAAATATCAGGCCCAGCGGCACACTGGCCAGCAACACCCGCGTCCAGGAGACTCGGACGCGCAGAACCAACGCCAGGCTCAGCGTGCCGGCCAACACCAACAGGGTGCGCGGCTCGCCGAACCACCACCAGCCTATGGCCGGCAGCAAGGCCCAGACAATGATCCCCAGGGCATCATTCAGCCCGCGACGCATCAGTATCAGACTGGCCGCGGCGGCACTCAGCCAGAACAGCATCGGCACCATCGCCGCACCCGCCACCACAAAGATGGCCTGTGCGCGACCGCGCATGATGAAGTCAGCCAGAGCGCGCATGCGTTCTATCCCTTACGTTTGTCGACAAACCCGATTTCAGCGGCCGTGGCCGTCGGTGTAGGGCAGCAGGGCCAGGTAGCGGGCGCGCTTGATAGCGGTGGCCAACTGACGCTGGTACTTGGCTTTGGTGCCGGTGATACGGCTCGGTACGATCTTGCCGGTTTCGGAGATGTACGCCTTCAGGGTGTTGAGATCCTTGAAGTCGATCTCTTTCACGCCTTCGGCGGTGAAACGGCAGAACTTACGACGACGGAAGAAACGTGCCATAAAAGTGGCTCCTCAATAGATCCGAAAATTACTCGTCAGCGTTGTCGCTGTTATCGCTGCTATCACTGTCGTCGCCTTCGGCGCCATCAGTGGACTCAGGGCGATCACGACGCTCACGGCGCTCGCTGCGGTTTTCTTCAGCCTTGAGCATTTCGGACTGTTCGGTGACGGCTTCGTCGCGACGGATGATCAGGTTGCGGATCACGGCATCGTTGTAACGGAAGCTGTCTTCCAGTTCGGCCAGGGCTTTGCCGCTGCATTCCACGTTGAGCAGAATGTAGTGAGCCTTATGCACATCATCGATGGCGTAAGCCAGCTGACGACGGCCCCAGTCTTCCAGGCGGTGAATCTTGCCGCCGTCTTCTTCGATGAGCTTGGTGTAGCGCTCGACCATGCCGCCGACCTGCTCACTCTGGTCCGGGTGAACCAGGAAGATAATTTCGTAATGACGCATAAATGCTCCTTACGGGTTGTAGCCTGCCGCCAGGGCGGTCAGGCAAGGAGTGAATGTCTGTTTTGGTCTTGCCGCGACGACGACAGGCGAGGCCTGCCCTTGCGACAAGGGGCGCCATTCTAGAGAAGGGGCATCGGGGGCGCAAGGCGAACTGGCGATTATTTAGCCAGCTCATCAAGCAGTGCGGACAGCTGTGCCAGGTCGTAGGGCTTGGGCAACAGACGCGCCATCCCCAGGCCCTCGCGGGTAAGGTCAAGCGCATGTCCGGAGGCCAGCACCAGGTGCATGCCCGAGTATTCGTCACGCACTTGGCGCGCCAGCTCAAGCCCTGAGCGCCCTCCCAACCCCACGTCGCTAAGCAGTACCTGGAAGGCGTTCGCACGCAGCAACTGCTCGGCGGCCTCGGCCGATTCGCAGGCGTGGGCATGATGACCCAGCGCCTCGATGGCCTCGCACGCCAGCAGACGCAAGGTCGAATCGTCTTCAACCAGCAAGACATGCAGCACCGCAGGCCCTGCCCCCATTAGCGCGAAATGGTCCTGCTGCCACGCTGGCGTACCGCCTCGAAGAGGCAGACGCCGGTGGCCACGGACACGTTCAGGCTGCTGACGCTGCCAGCCATCGGCAACTTGACCAGAAAATCGCAGTGCTCGCGGGTCAGCCGTCGCATGCCTTTGCCTTCCGCACCCATGACCAGCACTGTGGGGCCGGTCATGTCCTGCTGATACAACTCCTGTTCAGCCTCGCCAGCGGTGCCAACGATCCACAGACCTTTTTGCTGCAGCTTTTCCAGCGTGCGCGCCAAGTTGGTCACCGCCACCAGCGGAATCACTTCGGCAGCGCCGCAGGCGACCTTGCGTACCGTGGCATTGAGTGTCGCCGACTTGTCCTTGGGCACGATCACTGCGTGCGCACCCGCCGCATCGGCGGTGCGCAAGCAGGCGCCCAGGTTGTGCGGATCGGTGACGCCATCCAGCACCAGCAACAAGGCCGGCCCTTCGGCACGGTCAAGCAATTCGTCGAGCATGTTTTCGCCCCACACTTGGCTCGGGCTGACATCAGCCACGACGCCCTGATGGACGCCTTCGGCCCACTCGTCGAGTTCGCGCCGGTCACGCGTACCAACGCTGACCCGCGCCTCGCGCGCCAATTCGACCAGCGCCTGGACACGCGGATCCTGTCGACCCTCTGCCAACCACAGTTGCTTGACCCGCTTGGGGTGATGGCGCAACAACGCCTCCACCGCATGCACACCGTATATCTTTTCCAGATCGCTCATGGTTATTGCGCCTCAGGCTTATGCGGACCTGCCCCCTCGCCTTTGGGCGCCTTGGGCTTGGCCGGCCCCTTGCGATGCTTACTGGCCGCTTTTTTTACCAGGCTGGCCTTGGCGGACTTTTGTTTCCCCTCGCCCTCGGCAGACGTGCGTGGGCGCTTGGCTTCTTTTTCCAGCGTTGCTTTCGTTTCGCGGCTTTTGCTCGCGCCGGGATTGCCCAGTTGCTCCACCTCGGCAATTTCCAGCTCCGTTGCCGACAAGGCCTGCACCTTGCCCACCTTGCGTCGAGTCAGCAGCGCCGGTTTTTCCTTGGCCGGCTTGCGGGCCAGAAAATCCGAGTCCAGCGTCACGGTGTCCTTGGCTGCTGTACGCTTGCCGCGCCCGCCAGCACTCAACAGCGCCGGTTTCTCCACCTGACTGACAACGCCAGGGATCGCCTTGCGCTTGCGTGGCAGCACTTCCGGCTCGGGATCAGGCCACTCGTACTCAGGCTCGGGGCGCGTAACCCGCAGCGGTTTCTCGCGCACCGGTTCAGCCTTGGGCTTTTTCGGCTGGCGCTGCGGTGCTTCACGGGCAGGCTTTTTCGGCGGCTCGGCAACCGGCTTGGCACGTTCCGTGGCGCGCGCGGGTTTATCCGCCGCCCCCTTGCGGCTTGGCTTATCGGCCGTCTCACCTTTACGGGCAGGTTTGCCAGCCGAGAGCGGATTTTCCGCCAGCTCGAAATCGATCTTGCGTTCATCCAGATCGACCCGCGCCACCAGCACCTTCACCGGATCACCCAGGCGGAAGCTGCGACCACTGCGCTCACCGGCCAGGCGCTGATGCAGCGGATCGAAGTGGTAGTAGTCGCCTGGCAGCGCGGTGACGTGCACCAGCCCCTCGACGTAGATGTCGGTGAGCTCGACGAAGAGGCCAAAGCCGGTCACGGCGGTGATCACACCAGGGAAGGTCTCGCCGACGCGCTCACGCATGAATTCGCACTTGAGCCAGTTGACCACATCACGGGTCGCCTCGTCGGCGCGCCGTTCGGTCATTGAGCACTGCACGCCCAGTTGCTCCAGCGCGGCTTCGTCGTAGGGATAAATGCGGGCTTTGACCACGGCACCAGCGCCGGCACGCACCACGTGGGGAGTGTCGCGCCTCGAGCGGATCACACTGCGAATGGCACGGTGCACCAGCAGATCCGGGTAGCGGCGAATCGGCGAAGTGAAGTGGGTATAAGCCTCATAGTTGAGGCCGAAATGACCAGCGTTCTCGGCGCTGTAGACCGCCTGGCTCAGTGAACGCAGCATCATGGTCTGGATCAGCTGGAAATCCGGCCGGTCATGCACCGCCTCGAGCAAGCGCAGATAATCCTTGGGCGTCGGATCGCCCTTGCCACGATAGAGCGTCAGGCCCAGCTCGCCCAAGAAGCCTTTGAGCTTCTCGAGTTTTTCTGGGGGCGGCGTGTCGTGCACGCGGTACAGCGCGGGGACTTCGTGCTTGAGCAGGAAGGCGGCAGTGGCCACGTTGGCGCACAGCATGCATTCCTCGATCAGGCGGTGTGCATCGTTGCGCTGAGTCGGACGGATCTCGACGATCTTGCGGTCCGCGCCGAAGACAATGCGCGTTTCCTGGGTTTCGAAGTCGATTGCACCCCGCACGTTGCGTGCCTTGAGCAATACCTGAAACAGCTTATGCAACTGCTGCAGGTGTGGCACCACCTCGGGAATCTGCTGGCGCAGCTGCACGGCCTCAGCGCTGTCCGGCTGCTCCAGCAAGGCACTGACCTTGTCATAGGTCAGGCGGGCATGGGAGTTGATCACACCCTCGCAGAACTGGTAATCCGTCATCTTGCCGGTGCGTGACAGCTCAATCATGCAGACCATCGCCAGACGGTCGACATTCGGATTGAGCGAGCACAACCCGTTGGACAAGGCCTCCGGCAGCATCGGCACGACCTGCTCGGGAAAATACACTGAGTTGCCGCGCTGGCTGGCTTCTTCATCCAGTGCCGAGCCGACCTTTACATAGAAGGACACGTCGGCAATCGCCACATACAGACGCCAGCCGCCACCCTTTATCGGCTCAGCAAACACCGCATCATCGAAGTCGCGCGCATCTTCACCGTCGATGGTGACGAACGGCAAATGGCGTAAATCAACGCGCTTCTCTTTATCCTTCTCTGCCACGTCTGGCTTGAGTTTGCCGGCTTCTTTAACAACCTCGTCGGGCCAGACGTGGGGAATATCGTAGCTGCGCAGCGCCACTTCGATTTCCATGCCCGGCGCCATGTATTCGCCCAGCACCTCGACCACTTCGCCTTGCGCCTGGCGAAAGCCACTGGGCCACTGTTCAATGCGCACCTGGACGAACTGTCCATGCTGGGCCTGCCCTTGTTTGCCGGGCGGAATGAGGATTTCCTGCTGAATCTTCGGATTATCCGCCACCACGCAGGCGATGCCGCTCTCATCGAAGAAGCGGCCAACCAGCGTCTCGTGGGCGCGCTCGACGACTTCCGCCACAGCGCCCTCGCGACGTCCGCGCCGGTCAAAGCCAGCCACCCGTGCCAGCACCTTGTCGCCATCAAAGACCAGGCGCATCTGCGCTGGACTGAGAAACAGGTCGTCACTGCCGTCATCGGGGATCAGAAAACCGAAGCCGTCACGATGCCCACTGACGCGCCCGCGAATCAAATCCAGTTTATCCACCGGGGCATAAGCGCCACGCCGGGTGTAGACAAGCTGGCCGTCGCGCTCCATGGCGCGCAGACGGCGACGCAGCGCCTCGAGCTGCTCGTCGGTGGTCAGCCCGAACTCATCGACCAATTGCTCGCGGCTTGCCGGAGCGCCACGCTCATCCAGCCGTAGCAGAATCAGCTCACGGCTGGGAATGGGGTTATCGTATTTTTCCGCCTCGCGGGCGGCCTCGGGATCGAGGGATTGCCAATCGGCCATTAAGCGAAGTCACCTGTATATAAAAGGGGCAGGACCGCCCTGTTGCTATTGAAGCGCGAAATGCTGTCCGACGGCAGCCTTCCCTGAACAATTATTTTCACCATCAGGGGTTTACAAGCCAAATGCTCAACCGTATAGTTCGCGCCCACAACGTTGCAGAGACGTTGTAACACGGAAATAAGTAAGTATCATTGTTTCCCGTGCCCAGGTGGCGGAATTGGTAGACGCACTAGGTTCAGGTCCTAGCGGTGGCAACACCGTGGAAGTTCGAGTCTTCTCCTGGGCACCATTTTTCTGTAATCCATGTCGCAAGACCGGGATTTAGTAGCAACGAAGCCGCCGGCTTCGCACCGAGTGAAATCGGTAACCGGCGAACAAGTCGATGAGCGATCATCGCAATGTGCCCAGGTGGCGGAATTGGTAGACGCACTAGGTTCAGGTCCTAGCGGTGGCAACACCGTGGAAGTTCGAGTCTTCTCCTGGGCACCACTCTTCTAAAAAAACCGAGCTATCCAGCTCGGTTTTTTTTCGTCTGCATTTTGCCTTCGACAACATCAGCCTAGATATACAGCTCTTCGTGCCGCTGCCGATTACTTGTTAACGCAAACACAGTCGTTTGCCGCAGACTTTCGGACACTCCATGAACGCATTTATCAACTCTTCGCTGCGCAGTCTCGGCCTGCGCACGCTGAGCCATCAGTTTCTGTTTTCCTATGGCCTGATGTTCGTGCTGGCCCTGATCAGTACCGCCAGCCTCTACGCCAGCCTCTCGGTCTCGCCAGAAACCATCAACGTCGCGGGCGCTCAACGCATGCTGAGTCAGAAGATCAGCAAGGAAGCCCTCCTGCTGCAAACGGGGACCATCGAGCGCAGCCTTTTGCTGGCCACCATTGAGCAATTCGACAAAGCCCACCGCGACCTGCTGCACGGCAACCCGCAACGCGGCATCAGCCAAATACAAGTCCCCGCCATTCAGACCCAACTGCAGGCCGTTGGCGGTCACTGGCGAACCCTGCGCGATCAGGTACAGAACCTCAAGTCTGGCGATCAGCTTGACCTGCGACGCTTGCAACAGAACTCCGTGACCCTGATCAAGGAAATGAACGACGCGGTCACCCTGATGACCCGGCACGCAGAGAGCACTCAGCGCCAGCAACTGCAGATAGCCTTTGTCGCTGTGCTGGGCATCCTTTTACTGGTCGCCGGCGGGCATCAATTCGGCATGCAGCCGCTGATGCGCGAACTGCGCAACGTCGAGCAAAGCCTGCGCCGTGTCGCCGACGGCGACCTCACGCAACATCTGCATTCGAACTGGAAGGACAACGAGATTGGCCATATCGTCCATGCCTGCAATCGCATGTCCGAACAGGTCCGCGAATTGCTCGCCCGGGTCAAACTGACCAGCGAGAAAACCAATCAGCATGTTGAACACACCCTAAACAGCCTGCAGACGTCAGAACGCAGCGCTGCCAGTCAACACTCGGAGCTGGACCAGGTCGCCACGGCGATGAACGAGATGAGCGCCAGTGTCGCCGAAGTCGCCCGCCACGCCAGCGACGCCGCTAACGCCGCCCAGGCCGCCGAACGAAATACTGAACAAGGCCAGCAGGCAGTTGAGCGCAGCACCCAATTGCTCACGGCTTTGAATTCCCAGATGGAAGAAGCAGGCAAGCAGATGCAAGCCCTGGAAACTGAAAGCCTGGAGGTCGGCAAAGTCTTGGAAGTGATCAGCGGGATTGCCGAACAGACCAACTTGCTGGCATTGAATGCGGCCATCGAAGCGGCGCGAGCCGGCGAGGCCGGACGCGGCTTTGCCGTTGTCGCCGACGAAGTGCGCACCCTGGCCAGCCGCACCCAAGAGTCCACTGGCGAGATCGGCAGCATCATCACCCGCCTGCAGGACCGCGCACGCGACTCCCTGCAACACATGCAGCGCAATGCCGCCCAAACCAGCAGCAATCTGCAACAGAGCCGACAGGCCTCGCAACTGCTGGACACCATGGCGCAGGACATGGACGCGATCAATGGCCTGAATCTGCAGATTGCCTCCGCAGCCGAGCAACAGAACCTGGTCGCCCAGGACATCGATCAGCGCATCACCCAACTGACCGCACTGGCCAACCAGTCACACCGCGACAGCGAGGATGCGGTGCACAGCAGCCGGGAAATCCGTAACGGCATGGATAACCTCAATCAACTGCTCAATCGCTTCAGAACCTAAGCTCCACGCAGTATTCGCAGGCACAAAAAAACCGCCCTGAAGGGCGGTTTTTTCACATCAGCCAACGCTTAGGCGTAAGGATGACGCATCACGATGGTCTCGTTGCGGTCCGGGCCGGTGGAGACGATGTCGATCGGTGCGCCGACCAGCTCCTCAATGCGCTTGATGTAAGCACGAGCATTGGCTGGCAGGTCTTCCAGTCTCTGGGCACCAACGGTGGATTCGCTCCAGCCGGGCATTTCTTCGTAGACCGGCTGCAGCCCTTCGTAGCTGTCGGCCTCGGTCGGTGCATCGCTCAACAGCACGCCATTGGCGTCCTTGTAGGCCACACACAGCTTGACGGTTTCCAGGCCGTCGAGCACGTCCAACTTGGTCAGGCACATACCGGAAAGGCTGTTGATCTCGATGGCGCGACGCAGAATCACCGCATCGAACCAGCCACAACGACGTGCTCGGCCCGTAGTGGAGCCGAACTCATGGCCCTTGCTGGCCAGACGTGCACCGATGTCGTCGAACAGCTCGGTGGGGAACGGACCGGAACCGACACGGGTGGTGTAGGCCTTGGTGATACCGAGGATGTAATCCAGGTACAGCGGACCGAAACCGGAACCGGTGGCAGTGCCGCCCGCGGTGGTGCTGGAGCTGGTCACGTAAGGGTAAGTGCCGTGATCGATGTCCAGCAGCGAGCCTTGCGCGCCCTCGAACATGATGTAGGCACCCGCCTTGCGTAGCTCATGCAGTCGCGCGGTGACATCCGTCATCAGCGGCTTAAGGATGTCAGCGTAAGCCAGAGCTTCATCCAGAGTTTTCTGGAAGTCCACCGGCTCGACCTTGTAGAAATTCTGCAGGAGGAAGTTGTGGTACTCCAGCAGCTCCTTGAGCTTGCTGGCGAAACGCTCGGGGTTAAACAGATCGGCAATACGCAGGCCACGGCGCGCCACCTTGTCTTCGTAGGCCGGACCAATGCCACGACCGGTGGTGCCGATCTTGCCTTCCTGACGAGACGCTTCGCGCGCCTGATCGAGGGCCACGTGGTAAGGCAGGATCAGCGTGCAGGATGGGCTGATGCGCAAGCGCTCACGCACCGGCACGCCCTTCTCTTCCAGCTTGGTGATCTCGCGCATCAGCGCGTCAGGCGCGACAACCACACCGTTGCCGATCAGACACTGCACGTTGGCGCGCAGGATGCCCGAAGGGATCAGGTGCAGGACAGTTTTTTCGCCATCGATCACCAGCGTATGACCGGCATTGTGCCCGCCTTGAAAACGCACGACCGCTGCGGCCTGATCGGTCAGCAGGTCGACGATCTTGCCCTTGCCCTCATCACCCCACTGGGTGCCCAGGACGACGACGTTCTTACCCATAACACTTGTCCTCTTCGGAAGCTCGGTTGCCGGCGCCGCCGGCGGAAACACTTAGAAATTCAGGGCAACAACTTGCCATTGGCCATTAACCAACATCAGCTGGCGATCGCAATGGGCTTCTTGGGCAGCATCCGGCGTCTGCCCCGGCAGAGCATGGACGATACGCTCACCGTTACGTCGCAACTGCTGCACGGTGCGCCAAAGATAGAAATCATGGCTGTCCGGCGCCCAAATGCCAGCCGGGCAGGCACCATCATTCATCTCTCCCAGGCTCACCAATGATTTGAGGTCGGTGGAAAAACCGGTGGCCGGACGTGCACGGCCGAAATCGGCACCGATGTCGTCATACCGGCCACCTTGGGCGATGGAATGCCCGACACCCGGCACAAAGGCGGCGAACACCACTCCCGTGTGATAGTGATACCCCCGCAGCTCACCCAGGTCGAAATACAACGGCAGCTCCGGATAACGCATTTCTAGCTGGTCGGCGATGCCGATCAATTCGTCGAGTGCGGCCTGTACCGATGCTGGCGCCTCCACCAGGCGAGCGCGAGCCAGATCAAGCACTTCACGACCGCCACATAGCTCGCTCAGGGCACGCAGCATCTTGGCCAGCGGAACCGGCAACTCGGCGGTGAGCTCGGCGACCTCATCCACCGCCTTGCGCTGCAAGGCGTCGAACAATTTCTCTTCAGCGGCACCTGACAGCCCGGCAGCCACGGCCAGACCGCGATAGATGCCGACATGTCCCAGATCCATGTGCACGTTCGGCACCGCGGCCAGATCGAGCATGTCGAGCATCAGGCTGATGACTTCTACATCCGATGCTGGGCTGGCATCGCCGTACAGCTCGGCGCCCAGCTGGATCGGGCTGCGCGAGGTGCTCAGCGCTCGCGGTCGCGCATGCAGCACGCTGCCGGCGTAGCACAATCGGCTCGGGCCTTCGCGACGCAGGCTGTGGGCATCCATGCGGGCCACTTGCGGCGTGATATCGGCGCGAAAGCCCATCTGCCGACCGGTCTGCGGATCGGTCACTTTGAAGGTGCGCAGATCCAGATCCTGGCCTGCGCCAGTGAGCAGGGATTCGATGTATTCAATGTGTGGGGTCACGACGAATTCATAACCCCAGCGTTGAAACAGGTCGAGGACCTGACGACGGGCAGCCTCGATGCGCGCCGCTTCCGGCGGCAGTACTTCTTCGATGCCATCTGGCAGCAGCCAGCGATCTACCGTAGCCATTTCGCCTCTCCCCTGGGCAAACCTTAATGAAGCAAATACAGGAGGGCGGTGCCCAGCAGCATGCTGGCCAGCCCCATCAGTCGCAATTGACGGTCGTGCAGCTGTAAGAGCTGACTGAACGCCTCGCGCCATCGCTGCGGGCACACGAAAGGCAGGATGCCTTCCAGCACCAGCATTAGACACAAAGCGATGCCGATTTCTTGCCACATGATTCCGCAGACGCAAAAAAGCCGGGCTGTTCCCGGCCGGCGGATGATAACAATGTTTTAACAACCGGTCACCCGGCGAACACGTGTGCTCGCCGGGTGGTCAGTCAGCGGCTGCTGCTTCTCAGGTAGCGGAAGAAGTCACTATTGGGATCCAGCACCAACACGTCGCTCTTGTCCGCAAAACTGTCGCGGTACGCCTGCAAACTGCGGTGGAACGAGTAGAACTCCGGGTCCTTGGTGTACGCCGCAGCGTAGATGGCTGCCGCCTTGGCATCCCCGTCACCTCGGGTTTCTTCGGCTTCGCGATAGGCTTCGGCGAGCAGTACGCGGCGCTGGCGATCAGCGTCAGCACGAATCCCCTCGGCCAGCTCACGACCCTTGGCACGGTGTTCGCGCGCCTCGCGCTCACGCTCGGTGCTCATGCGCTCGAATACGCTGCGGTTCACCTCACGCGGCAGGTCAATGCCCTTGACCCGCACATCCAGCACCTCGATACCCAGCTCGCTACGCGCCATGCGATCCATCGAAGCGGTGATTTCGGCCATCAGCGCATCACGCTCGCCCGACACCACTTCATGCAAGGTACGTTTACCGAACTGGTCTCGCAGCCCGGAATCCAGACGGCGTGCCAGACGCTCGTCGGCGATCTGCTTGAGGCCTGAAGTCGCGGTATAGAACTGCTCGGCATCCGCCACACGCCATTTGGCGAAGGCATCAACCATCACCGCTTTCTTTTCCAGGGTCAGGAAGCGCGACGTGTTGCTGTCCAGGGTCAGCAGACGCGCATCGAACTTGCGCACCTTGTCGACCATGGGGATCTTCACATGCAAGCCCGGCTGCAGATCACCTTCGACCACCTTGCCGAAGCGCAACAGCACCGCCTTCTCGGTCTGCGACACGATAAAGAAACTATTCCAGGCGACCAGCGCCACGGCCACACCGACAATCAGGGCGGCCAGCGATTTATTGCTCATCAGCGGCTCTCCCTCGAACGCAGATCTCGCTGCTCCATTTCACGGACAATCCGTGCAGCGGTGTCGCTGCTGCTCGGCGTGGCGGCACCCTGCGCCGGCGCGGCGGCCGGAGCGCGACCCTGGACCATCTTGTCCAGCGGCAGATAGAGCAGGTTGTTCTGGCCGTTCTCACCGGTTACCAGCACCTTGCTGGTATTGGCAAAGACTTCCTGCAGCGTGTCCAGGTACAGGCGTTCGCGGGTCACTTCGGGCGCCTTGCGGTATTCCACCAGTAATTTGCTGAAGCGATCGGCCTCACCTTCGGCACGGGATACCACGGCATCACGGTAGCCGTTGGCTTCCTCGATGATGCGCTGGGCCTGGCCACGGGCTTCCGGGATCACGCCATTGGCGTAGGTCTCGGCCTGGTTCTTTTCACGCTGCTCGTCTTCGCGGGCGCGGATCACGTCATCGAAGGCTTCCTGCACTTCCTTAGGCGCGGCGGCGCTTTGCACGTTGACCTGGGTCACGGTGATGCCGGTGCCATAGTTGTCGAGGAAGCGCTGCAGGCGTTCACGGGTTTCCGTGGCCATCAGCTCACGGCCTTCGGTCAGCACCTGATCCATGTTGGTCGAGCCCACCACGTGGCGCAGGGCGCTGTCGGTGGCGTGCTGCAAGCTGACTTCCGGCTGGTCGACGTTGAGCACGAAGTCCTGCAGGTTGGTGATCTTGTATTGCACGGTCAGCGGCACCTCGACGATATTCTCGTCTTCGGTGAGCATCTGCCCCTGCTTGGAGTAGGCCCGCTCGCGGGTCACGTTCTCCTGGAACTTGCGGTCCATGGGCGGGAAGTACATGTTCAGGCCAGGCCCGACGGTTTCATAGTACTTGCCGAAGCGCAGCACCACGGCCTGCTCCTGCTCGTCCACCACATAAATCGCGCTGTATAGCCACATAGCGGCCAATACGGCAACGACAATGGCGATCAGGCCAATACCGCCCGCCTTGCCGGCGCCCGCGCCGGAACCATTGCCACCACTTTTCTTCTTGCCACCAAACATGCCGTTCAGGCTGTCCTGCAGCTTGCGGAAGGCCTCGTCCAGATCAGGCGGGCCTTTGCGATCTCCACCGCCGCCGCCCCCGCGGCGACCGCCCCAAGGATCCTGATTGTTCGAGTTGCCACCCGGCTCATTCCAAGCCATAGCGCTCTCCATCTGATAAAGCGAAGACGCGCCAACGGCGCGCCGATGAATGCTACCAATGCCACTACCTGGCGGCAAAGCCGCCGGCATGGGCTTTATTGCAAAGTGTGTTGCTCCAGAAACTCAGTAGGCCGCAATCCTGCGCGGCTGACCAGCCGATTCAGCTCGATGCGCGGCAGTCGCACGGACAAAACACAGTCGCCCTGCTCATCGTGCTCTTCGCTCTGCACCGCGCCCAGGTCGAAAAATTGCGCACGCAGACGCGCCAGGGTCTGCGGCAGACGCAAGGTGCCAACAAACAGGTCATCGCCGAGCAGTTCAGTAATCGCCTGGCCCAGCAACTCGAGACCACTGCCGTCGCGCGCCGACAACCAGACCCGCTGCGGCTTGCCTTCGGCATTGCGTTGAATCTGCGGCTCGACCCCGTCAAGCAGGTCGATCTTGTTGTAGATCTCAAGAATCGGCAACTCATCGGCGCCAATTTCACCCAGTACGGCCATGACCTGCTCGATCTGTGCGTCGCGTTCAGGCTCGAAGGCGTCGATCACGTGCAACAGCAGATCCGAGTTGCTGGACTCTTCCAGCGTGGCCCGAAAGGCCTCAACCAACTTGTGCGGCAAATGGCGAATGAAACCCACCGTATCCGCGAGAATCACCGGACCGATATCGTCCAGCTCCAACCGACGCAAGGTTGGGTCCAGCGTGGCGAACAGCTGGTCGGCGGCGTACACGTCGGATGTGGTCAGCGCATTGAACAGCGTTGATTTACCGGCGTTCGTATAGCCCACCAGCGATACCGCAGGGATCTCGGCACGACGACGCCCCCGACGTGCCAGCTCACGCTGACTGCGGACCTTTTCCAGGCGAGATTTGATTTGCCGGATACGTACACGCAGCAGGCGGCGGTCGGTTTCCAGCTGGGTTTCCCCTGGTCCGCGCAGACCGATACCGCCCTTCTGCCGCTCCAGGTGGGTCCAGCCGCGCACCAGCCGCGTACTCATGTGTTCGAGTTGAGCCAGTTCGACCTGCAGTTTGCCTTCGTGGGTACGGGCGCGCTGGGCGAAAATATCCAGAATCAGGCCAGTGCGATCCAGTACCCGGCACTCGAACTCCCGCTCCAGGTTGCGCTCCTGGCTCGGGGTGAGGGTGTGATTGAAGATGACCAGTTCGACTTCATGGGCGGCAACCAGGTCGCGAATTTCTTCGACCTTGCCGCTACCGATCAGAAACTTCGCGCTGGGCTGATGCCGTGACACGTTGATGAAAGCCACCGTGTCTGCACCAGCCGAACGCGTCAGCTCCTGGAATTCTTGCGGGTCTTCACGCGCTTCGGGGTCTTGGCCATCCAAGTGAACCAGAATGGCCCGTTCTCCGCCATCAGGGCGTTCGAAGAGCAAGACTACCCCCTACTCAGGCATTGCCCGGTTCGGCCGATTCGGACTCGCCAGCGGTGGGCAAGCGCACCGGACGACTCGGCACAACAGTGGAAATGGCGTGTTTATAAACCATTTGGCTGACAGTATTTTTCAGCAAAATTACAAACTGGTCGAAGGACTCGATCTGGCCCTGCAGTTTGATGCCGTTGACCAGATAGATGGAAACCGGAACGCGCTCCTTACGTAGCGTATTGAGGTAAGGGTCTTGTAGCGAGTGCCCTTTTGACATGTGCCTAACTCCTATCGAACAAAAGTATAAAAAAGATGCCATCCACCCAAGAATAGACAGCAGAAATGAAGGTCAGGCCAATATGGAGCCCGTCTCCAGGCATTTCAAGGCGCGCAACAAATTGTCACGTGCCTGGCTGTCCAGCCACTGCAGATTATTCCAGCTGCGCAACCAGGTGGTTTGCCGCTTGGCCAATTGTCGCGTGGCAATAATGCCGCGCTCGACCATTTGCGCTCGCGTCAGCTCGCCTTGAAGGTAAGCCCAAACCTGGCGATAACCTACCGAACGTATAGATGGCAACCCGGTGTGCAAGTCATCTCGCTGGAACAGGGCTTCGACCTCTTCGATAAAGCCTTGTTCCAGCATGACGTGAAAACGCTGGGCAATACGTTCATGCAGGATATGGCGCTGGGCCGGTGCAATGGCGAATTGCGCGACAGTATAAGGGAATCCACTGCGTGCATCCGCGCCCGGAGCATTTTTTTCTGCCTGCAAACGCCGATGCTCACTCATGCTCTGGCCACTGAGCAGATAAACCTCCAGGGCGCGCACCAATCGCTGCGGATCATTGGGATGAATTCGCGCTGCCGACTGCGGATCGAACTCGGCGAGCTGCGCATGCAGGGACGCCCAGCCTTCTCTTTCCCCCCGCGCCTCCAGCTCCGCGCGTAGTGCCGGATCGGCGCTGGGCATGTCAGCCAACCCTTCCAGCAGGGTCTTGTAATACAGCATGGTGCCGCCAACCAGCAGGGGAATTCGGCCGCGCGCGGTGATCTCCGCCATGGCGGCCAGCGCATCGGCGCGAAATTCGGCCGCCGAATAGCTTTCTGCCGGATCACGGATATCGATCAGCCGATGGGGAAATTGCGCCAGCAGCTCGGGCGACGGTTTTGCCGTGCCGATATCCATGCCGCGATAAATCAATGCCGAATCGACACTGATCAGGTCGCAGGGCAATGCCTGCGCCAACTCGAGCGCCAGGTCGGTCTTGCCGGCAGCGGTCGGGCCCATGAGGAAGATGGCGGGAGGCAGGGCGGACATGGGCATGGCTCAAATAAAGGCTGGATGGTTTCAGGCGGCACTCGCCAGGCTGCAAGCCGAACGGCACGGAGCTGCGCGCTCGTCAGCTCCGGGTTCTGCAGGCAATCGTCGGTCAGCGCCCGCGCATAAACAACTTGTCGAGATCGTCCATGCCCAGCTGCGTCCAGGTCGGTCGGCCATGGTTGCATTGGCCGCTGCGCTCGGTGTTTTCCATGTCGCGCAGCAGGGCGTTCATTTCCGGCAAGGTCAGGCGCCGGTTGGCACGCACCGCACCGTGGCAGGCCATGGTCGCCAACAATTCGTTGAGGTGCGCCTGGATGCGGTCGCTGCTGCCATATTCCAGCAAATCCGCGAGCACATCCTGCACCAGCCGGGTGGCCTGGGCCTGCTTGAGCAAGGCCGGAATCTGCCTGACCGCCAGGCTTTCTGGGCCCAGGCGCTGCAGCTCGAAGCCCAGACGCTGGAACCATTCTTGGTGCTCCTCGGCGCAATCCGCCTCGCGCTGACTGACCGCCAGGGACTCGGGCACCAGCAGCGGCTGCCCACGCAGGCCTTCACTAACCATGGCGATTTTCAAACGCTCGTAGGTGATCCGCTCATGGGCCGCATGCATGTCCACCAGCACCAGGCCCTGCGCGTTCTCGGCGAGGATGAATACGCCCTTGAGCTGCGCCAGGGCATAGCCCAGCGGGGGAATATCATCCGCCGCCTGCGGCATGCTGTGCTCAGTCGCCTGGGCCAGGGGCGCGAAATATTCGCGATAGGCCCCTTGAAGCTCGGCAACTGGTGTGGCTTGTGCCGGGCGCGGCGAATACGCGCCACCCTGATAACCGGCGCCCTGCGGCGGGCTCCAGCCCGGCTCGCTGGCGGTGCGCTCCAGCAAACTGGCAGCCAGACCCATCTCGCCCTGCGGGCCGAACTCGCCCGCCTCGATACCCGTTGCACGCACCATGGGGGCAACCGCCGCCGGTGCAGCCAACTGGTCCTCCGGGCGCACCTCGCCCAGCGCCCGGTGCAGGGTGCCATAGAGGAAGTCGTGGATCATGCGGCTGTCGCGAAACCGCACCTCATGCTTGGTCGGGTGCACGTTGACATCGACCACCGTCGGATCAACGTCCAGAAACAGCACGAAGGTTGGATGCCGGCCATTGAACAGCACGTCGCGATACGCCTGACGCACTGCGTGGGCCACCAGCTTGTCGCGCACCATGCGGCCGTTGACATAGAAATACTGCAGGTCCGCCTGACTGCGGGAGAACGTCGGCAACCCGACCCAGCCCCACAGGCGCACGCCGTTGCGCTCGATCTCGATGGGCAGCGCCTGCTCGAGAAACGCCGAACCGCAGACCGCCGCGACACGTCGCGCGCGGGTATGTTCGTCGCGCGCCTCATGCAGGGCCAGCACGCTCTTGCCGTTGTGGCGCAAGTGGAAAGCCACCTCGAAGCGCGCCAGCGCCAGGCGCTTGATGACTTCCTGCAGATGGTCAAATTCGGTCTTCTCGGCGCGCAGGAACTTGCGCCGCGCCGGGGTATTGAAGAACAGGTCGCGCACTTCCACGGTGGTGCCCACCGGATGCGCGGCGGGTTGCACACGGGCTTCCATGTCGCGGCCCTCGGTCTCTACCTGCCAGGCCTCGCTAGCCTCGACGGTGCGCGAGGTCAGGGTCAGGCGCGCCACCGAGCTGATCGAAGCCAATGCCTCGCCGCGAAAACCCAGGCTCATCACCTGCTCGAGGTCTTCCAGCGCGCGAATCTTGCTGGTGGCATGGCGGGCCAGCGCAAGTGGCAGATCATCGGCGGGTATTCCCCGCCCGTCATCGCGCACGCGCAGCAACTTGACGCCGCCTTGCTCGATCTCTACATCGATTCGCCGGGCACCGGCGTCCAGGCTGTTTTCCAGCAATTCTTTGATTACTGAGGCCGGCCGTTCGACCACTTCGCCCGCGGCAATCTGGTTGGCCAGCCGCGGACTGAGCAGTTGGATACGGTGCACATCACTCATGGTTGAATCGCCAATGTGGTGGCTGGAATGGACAGGGTCTGGCCGACCTTAATGGTGTCGCCCCTGAGGCGGTTGGCACTGCGCAGACTGGCCAGGCTGACGCCGTACTGCTGGGAGATCTTCAGCAGGTTTTCCCCGGCACTGACCACATGGGTACGTGGCCCTTGCGCGATCTGCGCCAATTGCGTGGACTGCTTGGAGTCACGCAACCAGGCCAGGTAGGTGCCCGGCGGCGGGCTTTGCTGGAAAAACTGCCGCACGCCGCTGTGAATCGAACTGGCCAGCGCCTGCTGATGCCGTTTGCTTTGCAATTTGCTGGCTTCGGCAGGGTTGGTGATGAAACCGGTTTCCACCAGAATCGAGGGTATGTCCGGTGATTTCAGCACCATGAAACCAGCCTGTTCAACGCGCTTCTTGTGCAGCGAGGTAATACGCCCCATGTGGCCCAGCACCTTCTGGCCGACATCCAGGCTGGAAGACAACGTGGCGGTCATCGACAAATCCAGCAGCACACCGGCGAGCATCGGGTTCTTGTCATCCAGACTGACGCCGCCATCCCCGCCGATCAAGTCGGAACGGTTTTCACTGTCCGCCAGCCAGCGCGCCGTTTCCGATGTGGCGCCGCGATCCGACAGGGCGAATACCGAGGCGCCGAATGCGGCGGTGCGCGGCGCCGCATCGGCATGAATGGAGATGAACAGATCGGCCCCCATCTTGCGGGCGATCTCGGTGCGCTTGCGCAGGGGGATAAAGTAATCGCCGGTGCGCACCAGCTGCGCCTTGTAGCCTTTCTCGGCATTGATCAAGCGCTGCAACTCCTTGGAGATGGCCAGCACCACGTCCTTTTCCTTGAGACCCTTGGGGCCGAGCGCGCCGGGGTCTTCGCCGCCATGACCGGCATCGATGGCTATCAGCACATCGCGTTTGGCACTGGTAACCGGCGGCAACGTCAGCACGGGCTGGGCGGGTGCGGTCGCCTGCGTGGCCGGCACGGGTGGCGCCGCGCCCTTGTCATACAGGTCAACCACCAAGCGATGGCCGTACTGCTGGTTGGGCGGCAGGCTGAAGCTCTTCGCGCTGACCGCGGCGCCCAGGTCGATGACCATGCGCAGCTCATTGGCCGAGCGCTGCGCCGAACGCAGGGCCGTGATCGGGGTATTGTCGAAGGAGAGCTGCTCCAGCGGCGTCGTCATCTGCGCGCCCTGCACATCGATCACCAGGCGTTCCGGGGCGGTCAGGGTGAACATATTGTGCTTCACCGGGCCAGTCAGGTCGAAGACCAGGCGGGTATTGTCTGGTGCCCGCCACAGCCTCACGCTGCGTACATCGGCTGCCGCGAGCACGTCAGCGACCATGGACATCAGCAGCACCAGCACGCCGGCAAGCATAGTGGGCACGCGCATAAAAATTCCCATTCGGTTCATGCGGGCAACGCCAGTGCCATACACCAGGCTTCGCCGCGCGGGCTCTGCGCACGCAGCCGTAGCCTGCGACCGCCGTCATGGGCGTCAATGGTAATGTCCAGGTCAGCCTTTGGCAAAACACCGGCGCCCCGTTGCGGCCATTCCACCAGGCACAAGGCGTCGCCGGCGAAATAGTCGCGAATGCCGAGAAACTCCAGCTCCTCCGGATCGGCCAGGCGATACAGATCGAAGTGATACACCCAACGCTCGCCCAGCTCATAGGGCTCGACCAGGGTAAATGTTGGGCTCTTGACCGCGCCCTGATGACCCAGGCCACGCACGATGCCGCGTGACAGCGTGGTCTTGCCGGTACCCAGGTCGCCGTGCAGGTAGATCACCCCGCACCCTTCGCTGACCTCAGCCAGCCGCGCCCCGACGGCATACATGGCCTCCTCATCGGCGGCGAACAGGCTTATTTCAGACATGGTGCATGTTCCTCCAACAATTCACGGACAACGTCGATCAGATCACTGGCCAGCAACCCGCGCCCCAGCGCGCCCACGCGTTCGCCGGCCCGCGCATGCAGCCAGACGCCCAGACAGGCTGCCTCGAAAGCGTCCAAGCCCTGGGCGCACAACGCACCCAGCAAACCGGCGAGCACATCACCCAACCCGGCGCTGGCCATCGCCGGATGGCCGTGATCGCACAACCGCAGCCGCCCGCCCGGGGCCGCCACCAGGCTGCCAGCGCCCTTGAGTACCACCACCGCATTGAAACGTTGCGCCAGCGCCAGGGCCGCACCACGCCGGTCGGCCTGCACAGCCGCCGTATCCGTGTCCAGCAAGCGCGCTGCCTCGCCCGGATGCGGGGTAATAAGCGCAGCGGTTGGCAATTGGACCACGCCCGCCGCCAGCAGATTCAGCGCATCGGCATCCCAGACTTGCGGCCTGTCACTCGCCGCGACCGCCGACAGCAGGCTACGACCCCAGGCGCCCTGGCCAAGGCCTGGGCCCACCACCAGATGACTGGCGCCTTCGATCAAGGGCAGCAGCTGATTGGCCGACGCCAACCCACGGCTCATCACCTCCGGGCAACGGGTTTGCGCAGCGCTCAAGTGCTCCGTGCGGGTGCCCAGGGACACCAACCCGGCGCCGCCGCGCAACGCCATTTCGCTGGCCAGCAAGGCCGCACCGCCCATGCCGCGTTCACCACCGATCACCAGCAGATGGCCGAACTGCCCCTTGTGGGCGGTGCGCGCTCGCGGTGCCAAGCGGGGCGTGGTGATGCTGGTCAGCCGTTGCGCCAGCATCGGCCCTTGTGCCTGCCGGTGAACCTGAGCGCCCCGCTCTTCATCCAGCAGATCGGCAAAGATCAGTTCGCCGACCAGATCCGGGCCATTGCCCGTGAACAGGCCGAACTTGAGCGCGATAAAGGTCACGCTCAGTTCGGCACGGATCGCCACGCCCAACTCTCGGCCCGTGTCGGCGCACAGGCCGGAGGGGATATCCACCGCCAGGATCGGCAATCCGCTGGCATTGGCCTGGTCGATGGCTTGCGCATACGGCTCGCGCACCGCACCGCTCAAGCCAATGCCCAGCAGAGCATCCACCAGGACGCCGTCCAGCGGCGCGGTAGAGCCCCAGGGCTGGATGTTCACACCGGCCGCACGTGCCTCGGCGTGGGCTTGCGCCGCATCGCCCTGCAACTGCTGGGGATCGTCCACCGCCAGCACGCATACCGACCAGCCGGCGCGGGCCGCCAGAGTCGCGATCAGGTAACCATCGCCGGCGTTGTTGCCGCGTCCGGCCAGCACCGTGACGCTTCCCGCCTGTGGCCAGCGCTGGCGCAGCGCCCGCCAGGCGGCGTGGGCAGCACGTTGCATCAGCTCGAAACCGGGCGTGCCGGCAGCAACCAGCCGAGCGTCGAGGTCACGCACCTGGGCGGCTGAATACAGGTCGGTGGGCAGATCGTCGCGTGAATACACCATGGCTATCTCCGTTGTCTGGCAGAATTATACGCACCTAACCTGCGGTTTCCGTTTGCCATGTCTGTTACAACGCTTGATCTCGACCAACTGGCCCATGCCATCAAGGACTGGGGACGCGAACTCGGCTTCCAGCAAGTGGGCATCGCCGGGGTCGAACTGGGCGAGCACGAAGCCCATCTACAGCGCTGGCTGGAGGCTGGCCTGCACGGCGAGATGGACTATATGGCGGCCCACGGACACAAGCGTTCACGCCCGCACGAACTGGTGCCCGGCACCCTGCGCGTGGTGTCGGTACGCATGGATTACCTGCCTGGCGACACGCAGATGGCCCAGCGCCTGCAGGAGGCGGACAAGGCCTATGTATCGCGCTACGCCCTGGGCCGCGACTATCACAAGCTAATTCGTAAGCGCCTGCAGCAATTGGCCGAGCGCATCCAGGCGCAGGTCGGTCCGTTCGGCTATCGCGCCTTCGTCGACAGCGCACCGGTGCTGGAAAAGGCCCTGGCTAACCAGGCCGGGCTGGGCTGGATCGGCAAGAATACGCTGCTGCTGAACAAGCAGGCCGGTAGCTGGTTCTTTCTCGGCGAGCTGTTTGTCGACCTGCCGTTGCCGGTGGACACGCCTCACACCAAGCACCACTGCGGCTCGTGCCAGGCCTGCCTGGATATCTGCCCGACTGCTGCCTTCGTCGGCCCGCAACTGCTGGATGCGCGACGCTGCATTTCCTACCTGACCATCGAGCTCAAAGGCTCGATTCCTGAAGAGCTGCGCAGCCTGATCGGTAACCGGGTATTCGGCTGCGACGATTGCCAGCTGGTTTGCCCCTGGAACCGCTTCGCCAAGCCCACTGCCGAAGGCGATTTCCAGCCGCGCCACGGCCTGGACAACACAGAACTGGCAACGCTGTTTCGCTGGACGGAAGAGGAGTTTTTAAGCCGCACCGAAGGCTCGCCGCTGCGCCGCGCCGGCTACGAACGCTGGCTGCGCAACCTGGCAGTCGGATTGGGCAACGCGCCGACGACGATTGCGGTGCTCGAAGCACTGCAGCTGCGCCGCGAGCATCCCTCGGAACTGGTGCGCGAACACGTGGCCTGGGCGCTGGCGCAGCATCAGCCTGACGGTGCCTTGTAGGAGCCAGCTTGCTGGCGATTACGGATGTTTTGCAACGGATCGCCAGCAAGCTGGCTCCTACATTCAAAGACACCTGGGCGCGCTATTCCTATCCTGGCCTCACACCTTGAGAAAGTGCTCGCGGTAGAAGCGTAGGATGGATCGCGCTCTATCGATCCATCGGGCGGGGCCATGGTGACTCCGCAAGTTGGTTAGGAGGCCATTCAAAAAGCACCCAAGCGCCCCTTTGCGGCACGGTTTATACCTTGAGGAAATGCTCGCGGTAGTGACGCAGCTCGGCGATGGATTCGCGAATGTCGTCCAGCGCCAGGTGGGTGCCGCCCTTGGTGAAACTGTCGCGCACCTGCGGCGCCCACAGACCGGCGAGAATTTTCAGCGTCGAGACGTCCAGGTTGCGGTAGTGGAAATAGGCTTCCAGGGTCGGCATGTAACGATACAAAAAGCGCCGGTCCTGACAAATGGTATTGCCACAAATTGGCGACGCGCCCTTGGGCACCCACTGCTCTAGGAAGGCGAGGGTTTGCGCCTCGGCCTCAGCTGTGGAGATACGGCTGTCGCGCACCCGTTGGGTCAGACCGGAACCACCGTGCTGACGGGTATTCCACTCGTCCATGGCGGCCAGGCGCTCATCGCTCTGGTGCACGGCAATCACCGGCCCTTCGGCCAGCACCGTGAGGTTGCTGTCGGTGACGATGGTCGCCATCTCGATGATCACGTCCTGGTCGGGGTTCAGACCGGTCATTTCCAGGTCGATCCAGATCAGGTTATTTGGGTTTTGCATGCTGGGCTCCTCGGCTGATGGCGCACAGTTTAACAGTCACCGCATGCTAGACTGCGCGCCATTTCCACGCAGCGGAACCCTCATGGCCAAACGCCAACTCAACCGCCGGCAAAACTGGCGCATCGAGAAGATCCAGGAAGAACGTGCGGCCCGTGCCGCCAAGCGCGAATCGCGCCTACTCGAAGAGCTGGAAGGCGGCGATCTGGGCGGCGAACAGCCCGGCCTGGTGATTGCCCACTTCGGTGTCCAGGTGGAAATCGAGGACAGCGAAGGCGAACTTTACCGTTGCCACTTGCGCGCCAACCTGCCGACCCTGGTAACCGGCGATCGCGTAGTCTGGCGCGCCGGCAATCAGGGCCACGGCGTGATTGTCGCCCAGCTGCCGCGTGACACCGAGCTGTGCCGCCCGGATAGCCGCGGGCAGCTCAAGCCGGTGGCTGCCAACGTCGACCAGATCGTCATCGTCTTCGCCCCGTTGCCGCACCCGCACGCCAACCTGATCGACCGCTATTTGATCGCCGCCGAACATGCCGGCATCCATCCGCTGCTGCTGCTCAACAAGGCCGACTTGCTGGATGCCGATAACGCGCCGCACGTGGAGAGCCTGCTGACCACCTACCGCCAGCTCGGCTATCCGGTATTGGAAGTCTCCGCCCACGAGGGCGACGGCATGACGGCTTTGCAGGCGGCGCTGGACAACCATGTCAGCGTGTTTGTCGGGCAGTCCGGAGTGGGCAAGTCGTCGCTGGTTAACAGCCTGCTGCCGGGCGTGGATATTCGCGTCGGCGCGTTGTCCGAGCTGACCGGCAAGGGCACGCACACCACGACCACCGCGCGCCTGTTCCACTTCCCCAACGGCGGCGAACTGATCGACTCCCCCGGTATCCGCGAGTTCGGCCTGGTGCATGTCAGTCGTGACGACGTGGAGGCCGGCTTTATCGAGTTTCGCGACTTGCTCGGGCACTGTCGTTTTCGTGACTGCAAGCATGACCGCGAACCAGGCTGTGCGCTTCTCCAGGCACTGGAAGAGGGACGCATCCAGCCACAACGCATGGCCAGCTATCGGCATATCCTGGCCAGCTTGCCTGAGGACGAATACTAGAATTTGCGCGCCTATCGAGCAGACAAAAAATCCCCGCACAACCCGCGGGGATTTTTTTGCAGTCGAAACCGCGACTACTGCTGCTTGAGCTCGTCCATTTGTAACGGACCGTCGCGGAACAGGTTCAAGCGCTCGCGCACCTCCTCGGCGGGCAGCGGATCTTCCTGGGCTGGGCGCTCCGCATCCCGACCCCAGGCATTGTTCGGTTCGCCTTCCAGCGCCTGCTGGGCCTTGCGGGTCAGCACGACAATATCGATGCGCCGGTTCATCGGACTGAAGGGGTCGGCGCGATCGAACAGCGCCGATGAGGCATAGCCCACCACCTGAGCCACCTGCTCCTCCGGGTAACTGCCGGCGACCAACGCGCGTCGCGCCGCGTTGGCGCGCATGGTGGACAATTCCCAATTGCCGGCGAAATCCTTGGAGCTGTATTGCCGGGCGTCGGTATGGCCACTAATACTGAGCTTGTTCGGCACCAGGGCGAGGGTGTCAGCCATGGCCAGCAGGATGTCTTCAAAATAGGGCTGCATGCGTGCGCTGCTCAAGTCGAACATCGGCCGGTTCTCGGCATCCATGATCTGAATGCGCAAGCCGTCACGGGTGCTCTCGATAAGCACCTGATCCTTGAAGCGCTGCAGCTCGGGGCTTTCCTCAATCTTGTTCTGCAGCTCGATGCGCAGCATTTCCATGCGCTCGAACTCCAGCAGGGCCGACAGCGTGCTGATTTCCTCGGTAGACACCACCTGAGGCTGCGCCTCGCTCATCACGCCATCCTGTTCGATGTTCTGGGTGCGCTCCGGCGCCGGGGTCGGCGTACCGCCCAAATCAATCACGTGCGGGCTGGCCGTCTCGGTAAACCCCACCGGGTCCTTGAAGTAACCGGAGATGATGGCCCGCTGCAGGGGCGTGGCTGTGGACAGCAGCCAGAGCACCAGGAAGAACGCCATCATGGCGGTCATGAAATCAGCAAAGGCGATTTTCCAAGAGCCACCATGGGTATTGCTGGCATAGCGCTTGACGCGTTTGATGATGATCGGCTGGCTGTTTTCCATAATGGCTGATCAGCTCCCGCGCACGGCCTGTTCCAGCTCAGCAAAGCTGGGTCGATGTCCGGGCATCAGCACCTTGCGACCAAATTCCACCGCCAGGGTCGGCGGCAGGCCGGAGGCCGAGGCAATCAGGCTGGCCTTTATCGCTTCGTACACGTTCAGTTCTTCGCGGGCATCCTGTTCCAGGCACACGGCCAGCGGACCGATGAAGCCATAGGCGGCGATAATGCCGAGGAAGGTGCCCACCAGCGCTGCCGCCACGCTCTGGCCGATCGCCGCCTGATTGGCCTCGCCGAGCAGGGCCATGGTGATCACGATGCCCAGCACCGCGGCAACGATGCCGTAGCCCGGCAGGGAGTCCGCAACTCGCCCTATGGAATGTGCGGGCAGCTCCAGCTCTTCCTTGAGGCTGGCCAGTTCCATTTCGAACAGATTCTCCAGCTCATGGGGCGCCATGTTGCCGGACGTCATGATGCGCAGGTAATCGCAGATATACGCGATCATCCGTTCATCGTTCAGCACACTCGGGTACTTGGCAAAGATTGGACTCTCGTAGGGTTCCTCGATATCGCCTTCGATGGCCATCATTCCTTCGCGGCGACTCTTGTTGAGAATTTCATAGACCAGGCGCAGCACTTCCAGGTAGTAGGCGTGCGTATACCGCGTGCTGAACATGCGCAGCGACTTTTTCACCACCAACCACGAGGTCTTGCCGCGATTGCCCTGAATGAAAGCGCCCAGCGCGGCGCCACCGATAATCAGAAATTCAAAAGGGTGAATAAGCGCCATCAGCTTGCCGCCAGCCAGCACGAAGCCACCCAGCACACTAAAAAAGACGACGAGGATACCGATGATTTTTGCCATGATCTCGAAAGCTGCTGACGGGTGGATAAGCGGGTGATGAGATGTACTCACCTGTTATCGGCGCCTTTGCGGCAAACTGAAGCCACTCTCATCTAAAAGACCGATCAATGGCCACGCGTCTATCTGCTCCAGCCTTGCCGCCTCAATCTCTCGACGCCTGGATCGAGCATCTGGACAGCGTCGTCCTGCCCATCACCCGGGAAACCCGTCGCGATCTGCTGCAGGCATTGCACCGGCCCACCAGTTCGCTGCGCGAAATAGCCCAGGCCATGCTTTCCAGCCCGGCCCTGGCCCTGGCGGTACTGCGAGATGCCAACCGTCGCCGCTCCAGCAGCCTGGCCGAACCCGCAGACAACCTCGAAACCGCCCTGGCCCGCCTCGGCCTGCGGCGCGCTGAAGCGCTGCTGGGCGAGTTACCGGTTATGGGCAACGAACAAACGCCTTTGCCCTTGCGCCAGCTGTACGTGATCAGTCAGCACGCACGCCAGCAGGCCGGCGGCCTGTTCGTCCCGGCGCTGCCCCACCTCAGTCTGGAGGTGCAGTGGAACACCCTGCTGTTTTTCGCGCCGTTCTGGACCTTGTCCATGGCCCATCCGGACCTCATCCTGCGCTGGGCGGCACGGGTCTTCGGCGAACGCCGCCCCGCGCGCCAGGTGGAGCTCGAGCTATTCGGCGTGCCGCTGGTTACGCTGGGCCTGGCACTCGTGCGGCATTGGCGCCTGTCACCCTGGATAGCTCAGGGTTATCAGGCACTCGATGATGAGCGCGCCTCATTGATCCAAGCGCTGCGTCTCGCCCGCAGGCGCGGCCCGCAGCCTCAGCAGGCTCAGAATATCGCCCCGCCACTGCGCCACTGGCTGAGCCGCCCGGCCAACAGCGTACTGTTCAGCAATGCTCTGGCACTCGCCGCGCACCAGGCCTGGGATGACCGCCACAGCCTGCGCTGGCAGCGGCTCAGTGGGCTGTTTTTGCAGCACCCACTGGAGCATGTGCAGCAGCACAGCCATCGACAGGCGGTGATCAGTGCCCGCCAGCTCAGCCAAGCTTCATCGCTGCAATCGCTCTGGCATCCGGCCCAGGCGCTGGTCTGGCCGCCTGGCTGTCGCCGCAGCCCACCGGCAGAGCCCGCCGCCCAACTATCCAGTTTCTTCCAGCGCGAAGACTGGCAGCGCCAATGCGCCCAACTGCTACAACAGCCCAGTCCGTTCGCCAACCTGCCGCAACTGGTGAGCGGCGCGGCTGCCGCCTTGTTTGCCTGCGGGCTGCGGCGCAGCGCGCTGCTGGTGACCGACCGTCAGGGGCAACTGATCGCGCAACATCAGTCCGGCCTAACGGCCAACGGTCCGCGCTTGAAGCTCGACCCTGGACGTTCGGCACTGCTCAGTAAACTGATCGAGCAGCCTCGGCTGCTGCATATTTCAGCGGACAATTTTGGCGAGTATGCCGCGCAGTTGCCTCCGCTGCTCACGCACCACTTTCCGAACCGGCATTTGCTGCTGGGCACCCTGGGATTGCACGGGCGCGGCGTGATACTGCTGATTGCCGACCAGCACGGGGTGCCGTTCTCCGCAACGCACCTGCGCCTGGTCGAGAAAACCACCCGCTGCATCGAACGCGCACTGCTGACCTTCAGCCAACGCGCTCGCTGAGCGTTGCGCTACAATCAGCCCCTTTTTCAGCCATGGAATTCGCCATGACCGACTGCTTCACCGCTCTGCCGCTGGTCATCGAGCCCGCTGACCTGCAGGAGCGCCTGGATGCCGCGCAACTGATTCTGGTCGACCTGACCAGTGCCGCGCGCTACGCCGAAGGCCATCTACCGGGCGCACGCTTCGTCGATCCCAAGCGCACCCAGTGGGCACAGCCCCCCGCACCGGGCCTGCTGCCGGCGCGCGAACAGCTGGAGCAGCTATTCGGTGAGCTGGGCCATAATCCCGACGCCGTCTACGTGGTCTATGACGATGAAGGCGGCGGCTGGGCCGGACGCTTCATCTGGCTGCTCGACGTGATCGGTCACGGTCGCTATCACTACCTGAACGGCGGGCTGCACGCCTGGCTGGAAGCCGGCTTGCCGCTATCCACAGCGGTGCCACCCAGCGCCGGCGGCCCGTTGCCGCTGATTCTGCACGACGAGCCCACTGCCACCCTCGACTACCTGAACAGCCGTCTCGGCGCGCCCGACCTGGTGGTCTGGGATGCCCGCTCGCCGGCGGAATACCGCGGCGAGAAAGTGCTCGCGGCCAAAGCCGGGCACGTGCCCGGCGCGATAAACTTCGAATGGACCGCCGGCATGGACAAGGGACGCGCCCTGCGCATCCGTGACGATATCGCCGAACACTTGCAATCCCTGGGCATCACCGCCGACAAGGAAATCATTACCCATTGCCACACCCATCACCGCTCCGGTTTCACCTACCTGGTGGCCAAGGCGCTCGGTTATCGGCGGGTGAAAGGCTACGCCGGGTCCTGGTCGGAATGGGGTAACCATCCGGACACTCCCGTCGAGCTGTAGCAAGCCGGAGGCGTGTATCGACAGTTCTGCACTGCCTGTAAACCCTTTGCTGGCCGCCTCGTACAGGCGATCAGCCTACTTATCCGCTAAATAGAAGTTTTTCAAAGGAACATCCATGTCCATCAAAGACCGCCTGTTCATCCTCAGTCAGTACCTGACGCCGCATCATCTGCTTTCGCGCCTGGCCGGCTGCGTGGCGGAATGCCGGGTCAACTGGTTCAAGAACGCCTTCATTCGCCGCTTCGCCGAGCACTTCAAGGTGGACATGAGCCAGGCGCAAGTCGAACAGCTCGACGCCTACGAGAACTTCAACGCCTTCTTCACCCGTGCGCTAAAAGACGATGCCCGCCCTCTGGACCCGACCCCCGGCGCGATTCTCTGTCCGGCCGACGGCACGGTCAGTCAGCTGGGCGCCATCAGCAATGGCCGCATCTTCCAGGCCAAGGGGCACAGCTTCAGCGCTCTGGAGCTGCTCGGCGGCGACGCAGACCGCGCCGCGCCCTTCATGGGCGGTGCGTTTGCCACCGTGTACCTGTCGCCCAAGGATTATCACCGCGTGCACATGCCGCTGGCCGGCACCCTGCGCGAGATGGTCTACGTGCCGGGCAAGCTGTTCTCGGTCAACCAGACCACGGCGGAAAACGTCCCGGAACTGTTCGCCCGCAATGAGCGCGTCGTCTGCCTGTTCGACACCGAACGCGGACCGATGGCCGTGGTGCTGGTCGGCGCGATGATCGTGGCGAGCATCGAAACCGTCTGGGCCGGACTGGTCACGCCGCCCAAGCGCGAGCTGAAGACCTTCCGTTACGACGAAGCGGCCCGTGCGCCGATTCACTTGGAAAAAGGTGCGGAGCTGGGCCGTTTCAAGCTCGGTTCCACGGCCATCGTGCTGATCGGGCCCGACCAGGTACGCTGGGCTGAAGAGCTCGGCCCCTTGAGCGGCGTCTGCATGGGCCAGCGCCTGGGCCTGACCACCGCCGAATAAGCCACGTGGTACTGCCGCGCTGCCTCGCAGCGCGGCGTCCCTTCGGTCCGCCACCGGCTGATCTCAACGCAGCAGCATCCCCTCTTGTTCCTCCCCCACACGCCTCCCCCATGTTCCAACGCAGCCAGGATGCCGCGCAGCGGCTCGAACCCTTGCGCTCCCAACGGGACACCCGTCACAGCTTCGACATACCAGCGCCCCGTCACACGGGAAGGCTTTGACTCCTCCTCGAGGCGCTGGCTAGATTCCAGTCACTCCATCCATCGCTTTTTTTCGCCCATTCGGCCGAATCCATTACCCATGGCCATCGATAAGAAAACTGTTCGCCTGCTGATTCTCGAAGACTCCCAGAACGAGGCCGAGCGCCTGGTCAATCTGTTTCGCAACGCCGGGCGCGCCACCCGCGTACAGCGCCTGAGCTCGGCCGCCGACTTGCAGGCCGCGCTGGACCACAGCTGGGATCTGCTGATCAACGCACCCACCAGCCAGGGGCTGTCGCCTGACGATGCGATCCAGGCGATTCGTCGTCAGGCCAAGGACATCCCGGTGATTCAACTGGTCGAGCCTGGAAACGCGGCCGACATCAGCGATGCCATTACCACGGCCATGACCAGTGGTGCACAGGACGCCCTGCCCCAAGGCGACGACGAGCGCCTGATCCTGGTGGCCAACCGCGAGCTGGCCAACCTGGCGGAGCGCCGCGCCCGCCGTGCCGCCGAAGTGGCCCTGCGCGAGGCGGAGAAACGCTGCCAACTGCTCCTCGACAGCTCGGTTGACGCCATCGCCTATGTCCACGAAGGCATGCACATTTATGCCAACCGGGCCTACCTGGAACTGTTCGACTATGTCGATGCGGATGAACTGGAAGGCATGCCGATGATCGACCTGATCGACAGCGCCGACCAAAGCGCCTTCCGGGACTTCCTGAAAAATTACCAGAGCCCGGAAGGCGGAGCCGAGCTCAGCTGCAGCGGCGTGAAAAGCGCGGGTGACACCTTCAAGGCACGCATGAGTTTGTCACCCGCGGCCTACGACGGCGAGCCGTGCATCCAAGTCGTCATCCGCTGCGACACCGACAATGCCGAGCTGGAGGAGCGTCTGCGCGAAATCAGCAGTCAGGACCTGGTGACTGGCCTGTACAACCGCACCTATTTCCTCGAGCTGATGGACGCCGCCGCGCAACGCGCGGTCAACGCCGGCCAGCCGGCCAGCCTCGCGTACATCCGCCTTGATCAGTACTCCACCCTGCTGGCTGATATCGGTATTGCCGACATCGGCCTGCTGCTCACCGATCTGGCCGGCCTGCTGCGCGCGCACTTCCCAGCCGAGGCCCAGCTGGCCCGTTTTGGTGACGATGTGTTCACCGTATTACAGCCGGGCCAGACACCCGAGCAGAGCCGTCCGGCCTTGGCAGCGCTGCTGCAGCGGGTCGAGGCGCACTTGTTCGAGGTGAATGGTCGCACCGCACAGGTCAGCCTCTCGATCGGTGTTGCCGGCCTCAATGAGAAAACGCCCCGCGCACAAACCGTGGTCGACCGCGCCCACCGCTGCGCCGACACCCATAGCACGGGCAATACTCTGACTCTGTACGATCCGGCCGACGAGCTGGCCGCCGAGGCCAACCGCGGCAACGTGGTCGCCATGCTTCAGCAGGCCCTGGACACCAACAGTTTCCAGCTGCTGTTCCAGCCGATCATCAGCCTGCGCGGGGATGACGTCGAACATTACGAAGTCCTGCTGCGGCTGCTCAATCCCCAGGGTGAGGAGATCCTGCCCGGCGACTTCCTCGCCGTCGCTCAGGAAGCCGGGCTGGCCGCGAAGATCGACCGCTGGGTGCTGCTCACATCCATCAAGATGCTGGCCGCCCATCGCCAGAAGGGACATATCACGCGCCTGTTCGTGCACTTGGGCGAGGCCAGTCTGCAAGACCCTGGTCTGTTGCCCTGGCTCAGCGCCACCCTGCAAGCCGCGCGCTTGCCGGCCGACGCCCTGGCTCTGCAGTTCAATGAAACCGCCGCCACCACCTACCTGAAGCAAGCCAAAGCTCTCACCCAGGGCTTACATCAGCTGCACTGCAAGGTCGCCCTGAGCCAGTTCGGCTGCGGCGTCAACCCGTTCAATACGCTCAAGCACCTGGAAGTGGACTTCGTCAAACTGGACAGCTCCTTCGCCCAGGAACTGCACCAGGCCGAGAACCAGCAAACGCTCAAAGATATGCTGGCCAGCCTGCATGCCCAGGCCAAGCTGACCGTTATTCCAGGGGTAGAAAGCGCCAGCGCCTTGGCCACGCTCTGGCAGGCCGGCGTCAACTACATCCAGGGCCTGTATTTGCAGGCGCCCAGTCGTGCGATGGATTACGACTTCAGCTCGGGCGACGAAGGCTGACCACGGTCAGTTTCTTCTGCCCAGCGAGGACTAGAGTGTCCTGACACCCTCATGTCAGGAGCACGCACCATGACCATGATGAAGGCGGCGGTATTCGTCGAGCCCGGACGGATCGAACTGCAGGACAAACCCATCCCCGAGGTCGGCCCCAACGATGCCTTGCTGCGCATCACCACCACGACCATCTGCGGCACCGACATCCACATCCTCAAGGGCGAATACCCGGTCGAGCGCGGCCTGACCATCGGCCATGAGCCGGTGGGCATCATCGAGAAGTTCGGCAGCAATGTGAAAGGCTATCAGGAAGGCCAGCGGGTGATCGCCGGGGCCATCTGTCCCAGTTTCACCTCCTATGCCTGCCAGGATGGCGCACCCTCCCAGGACGGCGGCGCTTGCGGCTGCCACGGCTACAAACCGATGGGTGGCTGGCGCTTCGGCAATACTCTCGACGGCACTCAGGCCGAATACGTCCTGGTTCCGGACGCCCAGGCCAACCTGGCCCCCGTGCCGGACGCCCTGAGTGACGAGCAGGTGCTGATGTGCCCGGACATCATGTCCACCGGTTTTGCCGGCGCGGAACGCGCCAACATCAAGATCGGCGACATCGTGGTGATTTTCGCCCAAGGGCCGATCGGCCTGTGCGCCACCGCCGGCGCCAAGCTACGTGGCGCCAGCTGCATCATTGCGGTGGACGGTGTGGATTCGCGTCTGGAGATTGCCCGGCAGATGGGCGCCGACGTGACGCTGAACTTTAAGAATGTCGACGTGGTGGACGAGATTCTCAAGCTTACTGGCGGGCGCGGCGTGGATGCGGCCATTGAGGCGCTGGGCACCCAGCTTACCTTCGAGCAGGCCCTGCGCGTGCTCAAGCCCGGCGGCACCTTGTCCAGCCTGGGCGTTTATTCCCAGGATCTGAGCATTCCCCTGGGCGCTTTTCATGCCGGCCTGGGCGACCATACCCTCGTCACCTCCCTGTGCCCAGGCGGCAAGGAGCGCATGCGCCGACTGCTCAACGTGGTCGCCTCGGGCCGCGCCGACTTCGGCGCCCTGGTCACCCATCACTTCGCGCTGGACGACATCGAAGCCGCCTATGACCTGTTCGGCCACCAGCGCGATGGCGTATTGAAAGTGGCCATCAAGCCCTGACGGCGGCTACAAGCCACTGGCTTCAAGCGGCAAGTAAAAAGCCCTGGGCCGGCAGCGGCCCAGGGCTTTGCTTTTCTCGAAGCTCGACGCGTGAAGCGGCTCTTATTCCTGCCCGTCGCGCTCGCGAAAGCCGAGCAGATAGAGAATGCCGTCCAGGCCAAGTGTGGAGATCGCCTGCTTGGCCGACTGCTTGACCAACGGTTTGGCGCGAAAAGCCACACCCAGGCCCGCCAGACCGAGCATGGGCAGGTCGTTGGCGCCGTCGCCCACGGCGATGGTCTGTTCCAGGCGCAGACCTTCCTTCTCGGCCAGCTGGCGCAACAGGTCGGCCTTGCGCTGGGCATCGACGATCGGCTCGATCGCAACGCCGGTGAGCTTGCCGTCGACGATTTCCAGTTCGTTGGCAAACACGTAGTCGATGCCCAGGCGAGCCTGCAGTTGTTTGGCAAAGTAGCTGAAGCCGCCAGAGAGAATCGCGGTCTTGTAGCCCAGACGCTTGAGCTCGCTGAACAGCAGCTCGGCGCCTTCGGTCAGGCGCAGGCTGGCGCCCACCTCGATCAAGGCGCTTTCCGGCAGGCCCTTGAGCAGCGCCAGGCGTTCGGTGAAGCTGGCGCGGAAATCCAGCTCGCCGCGCATCGCCCGTTCGGTGATTTCCACCACCTGATCGCCCACCCCGGCCGCCTTGGCCAACTCGTCAATGACTTCCGCCTCGATCAGTGTGGAGTCCATGTCGAACACCGCCAGGCGGCGGTTGCGGCGAAACACCGAGTCGCGCTGGAAGGCGATGTCAACGTTCAGCTCCTGGGCCACGCTCAGGAACTCGGCGCGCAGGGCGTCCACATCAGCCGGCTCGCCGCGCACCGAAAACTCGATGCAGCCCTTGCCCTGCTCCACCGGCATGTCCAACGGCATCCGCCCGGAAAGCCGGTCGATATGATCGATGTTCAGGCCGTACTTGGCGGTGATCGAGCTGACACGCTGCAGTTGTTCGGCGGTTACCTGCCGGGTGAGCAGGGTCACGATGTGCCGGGACTTGCCCTGGCCGCCGACCCATTGCTGGTAGTCCGCTTCGGACACCGGCGTGAAGCGCACCTGCTGGTCCAGCTTGTAAGCGGTGAACAGCACCTCCTTGAGGACCGAGGAGGCGCGTTCGTTGTCGGGAATATCCACCAGGATGCCGAACGACAAGGTGTCGTGGATCACCGCCTGTCCGATGTCGAGAATGTTCACGCCGCCCTGGGCCAGCACCCCGGTAATGGCAGCGGTCAACCCCGGACGATCTTCTCCGGTGATATTGATCAGGACGATTTCGCGCAAGGCGCAGCTCCCATGTCAAAGAAGGGCCGCATTCTACCCCAAGCGCATACGCCCGCACCTCTCTGCTAGCCCTGCGCTGCCAGTCTTTATCGAAGCGAAAAATCTGTGAACCACCGCACAAATGATGGCTTTTTGCCCTAAAACATTTCATCCCTTAACGCTTTCGGCTTGCTCCATGCGTTACGTATACTCCCGCGACCTTCTCAGAGAAGAACCGTGCGCGTGAAGCGGCCCGCCATCAAACCCGATAATTTTTTCCTTCTTTTCTACAAAGCCTTGCGTGGACGACGTCTGCCGCTCCCCCTGCGGCTGGCCAGCCATTGCCTGACGCTGGTGGTGCTGGTGCTGCTCGTCTACGGCTGGGTGATCGGCTCCCAGCTCAAGCAGGTCATGCAGCAACAGGCTGAAGTGGTCGGCCAGAGCCTGATTACCCAGACCGCAGCCTCGGCCACCAACCTGCTGGTGACCAACGACATTCTCAGCCTCAACGTGCTGCTTAATAATCTGGTGAAGAATCCGCTGGTGGCCCATGCCGCCGTGTACAGCATCGACAATCGCATCCTCGCCGAGGCTGGAGTCAGGCCCAAGGCAGGATTGCTCGGCGAAAGCGACGGTCTGTTTGCCACGCCCATTACGTTTCAGGAAGTGATCGCGGGGCAGTTGCGCATCAGTCTCGACATGCGCCGCTTTCAGCAACCCATGAGTATCAGTCTGCAAAGCATGGCGTTGCTCAGCCTCATCCTGCTGGCCCTGACGCTCTGGTGGTCGCAACGCCTGGGCCGCACCCTCGCCACGCCGCTGGAAGAACTGGGCGACTGGCTGCACGAACCGGAAGGGCTGGCGCCCGGCAGCGAGCGTCAGGATGAGATCGGCACCCTGGCGCGCCAACTGCAAGATCTCCTGGCCCCTATTGCCCCGACTTCCCTGCCGGCAGGAGAGCCCGACGAAGCGTTTTTCGCCGACCTCGATACCGGCGAATTCGACGCCGAAACCACGACAACGGCTGCGGCCGAGCGCCCGCCCGCTCCTGAGCCCGTCACCACGTCGACTCATAACCGCGGCGTGGCACACAGCCTGGACGAAGACGACCCCTTCACCGACGTGCAGGGCGACTTCGATGACCTGCCGTTGACCCTGCCGCAGTCGCCGTCCTCGTCCGTCGCAGCCCAGACCAGTACCTGCGTGGTCCTTGCCATCCAGATCGGCAGCCAAGCACAGTTGCGCAACCTGCCACGCCCACGCCTGCTGGATATTCTGGAACGCTACCGCGACTGCCTGGACCAGACCAGCAAGCTGTATGCCAGCCAACTGCATACCCTCAACGATGGCAGCAGCCTGCTGGTGTTTCACCAGCACAGCAGCGACGACTACCTGGGCCACGCGCTGTGCTGTGGCGAATTGCTGCGCGCGCTGGGTCACGCCTTGCAGATTGAGGTGGCGGACAGCGGTATCAGCCTGCAACTGCAGTTGGGCCTGACTCACGGCGAAGTGCCGGAAACCGTCAGCCAAGGCGAGTTGTTGCTCAGCGATGTCGTGCTCGCCGCGCTGGACCTGTCCCAGCACAGCCGTAACCTGCTGCTGGTGGATGCGCGCATCGGCGTCGATCCCCACATCCGCAGCCGTGCTCGCCTGCGCGCCATTCCCACTCCCAGCGGCGCCTACTGTGTGGAAAGCCTGCTACCGCCCTATCCCGCACTGCTCGAGCGGCAACTGAGCCGTCTGCGCGAGCTCCGCTCGCAACGTCTGCCGCATTAAACGTTTTCCTCGAAGCGTGCGCGGCGCTGCCCTACGTGACGTTGCGCTATGTAAGGCAGGCGTCGCTCAATGTATACCGGATAGCGGAACACGGCGGGCTACCGCGAGCGCCGCACTTCCATCTCCTCACCCAACGGCCGAGACTGGCCTACGAGGAGGCGGCGCTTCGACGCCCCTTCTACGCGGGCATAAAAAAACCGGCTTGCGCCGGTTTTATGTTCTGTGCTTTTTAAAATACCGCCTCAGAACCGATAAACCTCGACATCGGCGCGCACCGGCTCGGCCACCGGAATCTTGGGCGCCGGCTCGGCCGTCGACTGGGCGGCACGCGCTGCCTTGGCGGCCTCGCTCTTGCGCGCCGCAGCAATCTGCCGCGCCAGGGGCTGGATATCGCCAGCCAATTGCTCGGCCAACTGCTGCAACACTTCGCTCTGGGCACGTACCTGATCGGCGACGTTGCCCAGATGCGACTCTTCCAGCCGTATCAAGCGACTGCTCAGCAGCTGTCCCTTGCGATCCAGCAGGCGCCACTGTGCTTCCAGCACGGCCGGTTTCAACGGGCCTGAATCGAGACGGTCGATGCTGACATGTACCTGGATGTCCGGGTTGAGCCCCGGGGCAGGCGCCAACGTCAGCCGCTGATCGTCCAATCGCCAGGACAGACGACGCAGCATGACATTGTTGATGTTGTCAGCCAGGTTGCCCGCCCAGCGCGCATCCTGATCGGCGACCAGGCTACCGTCGGGCTGGCGTTGCATCAGAGTTGCATCGCCCAGGTAATCGGCAATGTCGATTCGCTGCAGAAGAACCGCCAGGCCAGAAGATTTTTCGGACACCGTCGGGCTGCCACTGTCCAGCTGGTAAAGCGCAGTCGGCAGCTTGGTGATACAGCCTGCGACACCTAACGCACCCACCATCAAGAGCAGCGCGGAAAAACGCTTTAGTTTCATAGTTCACCCGGACGGACCGCAGACTACGGTCCAGGTTGGCAGTTTGCTCCGGGGCGTGGACGGTGAAGCGCGGTACGTCCCGGTAACTTTCTTTTTTTCGGACAACCCTGACCTGCAGGATTGTCCGACTGGTATGCGCGGTATTCTCCCAGCACTAGCCGGCAAATTCCACCTGAAGCGCATCGACGCGCTGGAATCCTCGCGGCAATTTGTTTCCTCGCCGGCCACGTTCGCCCCGGTAATGTTCAAGGTCTTCGGCCCTGAGGGTGAGGGTGCGTTTACCAGCCTGCAGGACCAATGCCGCACCGTCGGGCAGCACCGCCAAACCGGTCAGGTATTCCTCGCGGCTGGCCACGCGATCACTGGGAATGCCGATGATCTTGTTGCCCTTGCCTTTGCCCAGCTGTGGCAGGTCGGCGCATTTGAAGACCAACAGGCGACCTTCGGTCGTCACTGCCGCCAGCCAGTCGTTTTCGCGGCTGGCCAGAGGTTGCGGTGCTATCACCTGGGCGCCGGCCGGCAGGGTCAACAGCGCCTTGCCCGCCTTGTTCTTGGCCTGCAGGTCCTCGCCCTTGACGACGAAGCCATACCCGGCGTCCGAGGCGATCACGTACAGCGCATCGTCCTCGGGCATCAGCAGGCATTCGAAACTGACGCCCGGCGGGGGTGTCAGGCGGCCGCTGAGCGGCTCGCCCTGGCCACGCGCCGAGGGCAGTGAATGGGCGGCCAACGAGTAGCTGCGCCCTGTGGAGTCGATGAACACCGCAAACTGGTTCGAGCGTCCCAGCGCAGCGGCTTTGAAACCATCGCCCGAGCGGTAGGAAAGCCCCGTGGCGTCGATGTCGTGGCCCTTGGCGCAGCGCACCCAGCCCATTTCGGAGAGCACCACGGTAACCGGCTCGGTGGGCAACAGCTCGGTTTCGCTGAGGGCCTTGGCCTCGGCACGCTCGATAATTGGCGAGCGGCGCGCATCGCCATAGGTTTCGGCATCGGCGATCAATTCCTTGCGCACCAGCTTCTTCAGCTTGGCTTCGCTGCCCAGCAGCGCCAGCAACTGGTCGCGTTCTTTGGCCAGCTCATCCTGCTCGCCACGGATCTTCATCTCTTCCAGACGTGCCAACTGACGCAGGCGCGTGTCAAGGATGTAGTCGGTCTGCAGATCGGACAGGCCAAAGCGTGCCATCAGCACCGGCTTGGGCTGGTCTTCGCTGCGGATGATCTCGATGACTTCATCCAGGTTGAGGAACGCCACCAGCAAGCCTTCCAGCAAGTGCAGGCGTTTCTCGACCTTGTCCAGGCGGAACTCCAGCCGACGGCGTACGGTGCCGATGCGGTAGGTCAGCCATTCGCTGAGCAGCGTGCGCAGGTTCTTCACCTGCGGTTTGCCGTCCAGACCGATCACGTTCATGTTCACCCGGTAACTGGATTCCAGGTCCGTGGTGGCGAACAGGTGACGCATCAGCTCGGCGGTATCGACGCGATTGGACCGCGGAATGATGACGATGCGGCAGGGATTCTCATGATCCGATTCGTCGCGCAGGTCGGCCACCATCGGCAGTTTCTTGGCCTGCATCTGCGCGGCAATCTGCTCCAGCACCTTGGCACCGGATACCTGATGAGGCAGGGCGGTGACCACGACGTCGCCATCCTCAACCTTATACACCGCGCGCATGCGCACCGAGCCACGGCCAGTTTCGTAAAGCTTCAACAGATCGGCGCGCGGCGTGATGATCTCCGCTTCGGTGGGATAGTCCGGCCCCTGGATATGTTCGCACAGCTGTTCGACGCTGGCCTTGGGTTCGTCCAGTAGACGCACGCAGGCCGTGGCGACTTCGCGCAGGTTATGTGGCGGCACATCGGTGGCCATACCCACGGCGATGCCAGTGGTACCGTTGAGCAGCAGGTTGGGCAGACGCGCCGGCAGGGTGGCCGGCTCGTCCAGGGTGCCGTCGAAGTTCGGCACCCAGTCCACCGTGCCCTGCCCGAGCTCGGTCAGCAGCACTTCGGAGTAGCGCGACAGACGCGCTTCGGTGTAGCGCATGGCGGCGAACGATTTGGGATCGTCCGGCGCGCCCCAGTTGCCTTGGCCGTCCACCAGTGTGTAGCGGTAACTGAACGGCTGGGCCATCAGCACCATGGCTTCGTAGCAGGCTGAGTCGCCGTGGGGGTGGAACTTGCCAAGCACGTCGCCGACAGTGCGCGCCGATTTCTTATGCTTGGAATCGGCACTCAGGCCCAGCTCGCTCATCGCGTAGACGATACGGCGCTGCACAGGCTTCAGACCGTCGCCAATATGGGGCAGTGCACGGTCCATGATCACGTACATGGAATAGTTCAGATAAGCCTGTTCGGTGAACTCGGCGAGGGAGCGGCGCTCCACGCCATCCAGGCTGAGGTCGAGGGTTTCGCTCATGGTGCCTCTATGGTTCGATGTATTGGCGCAGCACCAGAGTGCCGTCGCGCTGAGTGAATTCCAGTTGACGCAGGGCGCTCATGCCCAGCAGCACCTGGTCGTTGCCCATGCCCGGCGCGATCAGCGCGCGCACGTCGCGCAGCACAATATCGCCCAGTTGCAGGTGCGCCAGATAGGTGCGGTAACCCGTTGTGCGGCCATTGGCGGTCAACAGGGTGATTTCCACGCCACGCTCCAGGCCAAGGCGTTCGACCAGCTGCTCGGGCACCGCCACATCGGTGGCGCCGGTATCCAGCAGGAAACGTACGGGCGTGCCATTGATCTGTCCGCCGGCGACAAAATGCCCGCGACCGTCCCCGGCCAAGCGCACTTCGATGTAATTCTGCGTATGCAGCGAGGCCGGCGCCGGGTTCGGGTTTTCACGGGACTCTTCCCAGCGACCGAAAAAATGCGTGGCCAGAAACAGCGCGGCGGCCCAGGCCAGTATCAGCATGATACGGCCCAGACGCTGACCTGGCGGGCGACTCATGGGGCCGCGCTCCAGCCATCGGCGGGCGCGGCAAATTGCCAGAGAATCGGCCGGCGCTCGCCATCACCGCGGGGCTGCCGTCCGTTATCAAGCATCACCCAAGCGTTTTCGCCATCCAGCCACAGCCCTTCGGCAACGCCAACGGGCGTATCGTAGCGTCGCGCCTCGCTCAGTCCCTCCTCGGCAAACGACCAGCAGCGCTCGGCCTGACCGGTTTTCAATGACCGCCGGCAGATCTGATGAGCCATGCGTTCAAGGGTATACAGCCGCTCCTGATAGAACGCCAGGTCGCTGAAGTCCAGCGGTTGCGGCTGGGTCAGCCCGCTTTGCACCGGCGGCGCTGCGACACCGCTCTCGGCCAACAAGACACAGCCGCCATTGCACTGCCAGCCGGTCTGCTGGCGATGCAAGACCAGCAAGCCGCGCCGCTCGCGCTCCACGGCCAGCCATAACCGCGAAGAGACCGGGTCGACCGCGATGCCTTCATACAGGGCGTTGTAACGCAGCAGCATGCCGGAGGCCCGAGCCTGACGCACCAGGCCGGGCGGCAGGCTCAACCAGCGCGGCATGCCGGCGGGGGGTATCAGCAACACGCCCAGCTGTGTTTCGCTGACCAGGTAACGATTGCCCCGGGCATCGCAACTCAGCCCTTCGAAATCCAGCGCACCGCCACGCAACAGGCCGATCAGTTGGTTGCCCCGGCGCACGCCCCAAGGTAACCCCGATGGTGGCGGCGGCGGCGCGACGAAACGCTCCTCTTCCACCTGCCACGCCGGCTCGCCTGGCACCAGACGGTACAAGCGATCATCAACCCGGTCGGAGACAGTCCATAAGCCATTGCCGCACCAGGCCAGCCCCGACAGATTGCCCTCCGGCACGCCGTCGATAACATGCTCGGCGCGCAGGCGCAGCTGTTCCAGCGGCTCCGGCGGCTTCGCTGACTGCTCGGGTTCAGCCCACAGCGGGACAGCGAACAACAGGCAGAACACGGCACTCCAAGCGCGAATCAAGCCACGACCTCGGCCAGGTTACCCTTGGCCTCCAGCCAGCTCTTGCGGTCGCCGGCACGCTTCTTGGCCAGCAGCATGTCCATGATTTCACTGGTGCCGGCAAAATCATCGAGGGTCAGTTGCACCAGGCGTCGGGTATTGGGATCCATGGTGGTTTCGCGCAGCTGCGGTGGGTTCATTTCGCCCAGACCCTTGAAGCGCGTGACCTGCGGCTTGCCGCGGCGTTTTTCGGCGACCAGCCGTTCAAGGATGCCGTCGCGCTCGGCCTCGTCCAAGGCATAGAAGATGTCCTTGCCCAAGTCGATGCGGTACAGCGGCGGCATTGCCACGTAGACGTGGCCAGCCTCCACCAGCGGGCGGAAATGCTGGACGAACAAGGCGCACAGTAAGGTGGCGATGTGCAAACCATCGGAGTCGGCATCGGCCAGGATGCACACCTTGCCATAGCGCAGCTGCGACAAGTCGTCCGAGCCCGGATCCAGTCCCACGGCCACGGCAATGTTGTGCACTTCCTGGCTGGCCAGCACTTCACCGCCGTCCACTTCCCAGGTATTGAGGATCTTGCCGCGCAGCGGCAGGATGGCCTGGAATTCCTTGTCACGTGCCTGCTTGGCGCTGCCGCCAGCGGAGTCGCCCTCCACCAGAAACAGCTCGGCGCGGCGCGGGTCCTGCCCGGCGCAGTCGGCCAGCTTGCCCGGCAACGCCGGTCCCTGAGTGACTTTCTTGCGCTCGACCTTCTTGCTGGCCTTGAGGCGGCGACCGGCATTGTTGATGGCCAGTTCGGCCAGTTGCAGGCCCAGTTCGTTATTGGCGTTGAGCCACAGGCTGAAGGAGTCCTTGACCACCCCGGACACGAACGCCGCCGCTTCGCGAGAGGACAGACGCTCCTTGGTTTGCCCCGAAAATTGCGGCTCCTGCATCTTCATCGACAGCACGAAGGCGATACGTTCCCAGATGTCCTCGGGGGCCAGTTTGACGCCGCGCGGCAGCAGATTGCGGAATTCACAGAACTCGCGCATGGCGTCCAGCAGGCCCTGACGCAGGCCGTTGACGTGGGTGCCGCCCTGGGAGGTGGGAATCAGGTTGACGTAGCTTTCCTGCACGCTGTCGCCGCCTTCAGGCAGCCACAGCAGTGCCCAGTCCACGGCCTCCCGGGTACCGGCCAGCTCGCCAGTAAAGGGTTCATCGGGGAGGCGAGCGAACTCGCTGACCGCATCCACCAGGTAGGAGCGCAAGCCGTCTTCGTAGAACCACTCGACTTTTTCATTGTTGCCGCGGTCGTCGAAGATGACCGTCAGGCCAGGGCAAAGCACCGCCTTGGCCTTGAGCACGTGCTTGAGACGACTGATGGAGAATTTCGACGTATCGAAATACTTCCCATCCGGCCAGAAGCGCACGCTGGTGCCGGTGTTGCGCTTGCCCACCGTGCCGATGATTTCCAGCTCGCTGGCCTTGTGGCCGTCGGCAAAGGCCATGCAGTACTCATTGCCATCACGCTTGACCTTGACCTCCAGTCGGGAGGACAGCGCGTTCACCACCGAGATCCCCACGCCGTGCAAGCCGCCGGAAAACTGGTAGTTCTTGTTGGAAAACTTGCCGCCGGCGTGCAGCTTGGTCAGGATCAGCTCGATCCCTGGCACGCCTTCCTCGGGGTGGATATCCACCGGCATGCCCCGGCCATCGTCCTGCACTTCCAACGAGTTGTCGGCATGCAGGATCACCAGCACGCTCTTGGCATGCCCGGCCAGTGCTTCGTCGACGCTGTTGTCGATGACTTCCTGGGCCAAGTGATTGGGACGGGTGGTGTCGGTGTACATGCCTGGGCGCTTGCGCACCGGATCGAGGCCGGACAGGACTTCAATGGCATCGGCGTTGTAACTGGCCATGGGCTCACTTGCTGGTCAAAGATCGGAAAAATCGCACTCGCGCCACAGGTTCGGATCCCAGGCGGCAAACGCGAACAATGCGGGCAGGCACTGGGCAAAGCCCTGAAATCCATGGTCGCCGCCCGCCTGGATGCGCAACGCACAGGCCCGGTAGAAGGTTTCGGCCTGACGATAATCGAGGGTTTCGTCGCCCGTTTGCAGCCAGACCTGATAGCGCGCGCCATCACTGGGCGGTGGCACGTCCAGCTCAGCAAGCGCCTGAACATGGTCTTCGGTCAGTTGCCAGGTCTCGCCGCTGTACAGGTTCTGCTGCGGGCCGAGGTAGCCGTCGAACATCGCATGGGGGCGCACTGCCGGGTTGATCAGCAGTGCCTTAAGGCCGTGGCGCTCCGCGAGAAACGTCGCATAGTAGCCGCCCAGCGAGCTGCCGACCAGCAAAGGCCGGCCCAGCTCGGCGATCGCCGCCTCGCATTGGGCGATCGCTTGGCGCGGATGATGGTGCAGCGCCGGCACATGCAACCGCTCACTCGCCCCCAGGCGCGCGCAGGCACGCATCAACTGCTGCGCCTTGCGCGACTCGGGCGAGCTGTTAAAACCGTGCAGATAGAGAATGGAAGGCGGATCGCTGGACATGCGCACTCGACAGGCAGAGAGACTACTAAGGAACGGAAGGCTACAAGCTCAAGGTTGCAGGCTGCAAGTTAGAGCGCATGCGCTGACTTGCGGCGTGCGAATGTCCATACCCTGTTTGCCTTCAATACCCTTCGCAGCTGTAGTCGATTTCGAAATCAATGTCAGCCACGCGCGACACCCCGGTCTCCAGGCGTCCCTCGGCGTACAGCCGCAACCAGCGATAACCGGGCGCTTCCTTGTCGGCCTGGAAATCCTCGCTGCCCGGCATGAACTGCACGCATGTCGAAGGTGTGGCGAGCAGCCGAACGCCGTTGCGCATCTGATCGAATTCCTGGTGTACATGCCCCCAGAGGATGCCGCGCACCTGCGGGTAGCGGTCCGTCACGGCAAAGATCTCCGCGGCATTGCGCAGCCCGATGGGCTCCATCCAGGCACATCCAATGGACACCGGATGGTGGTGCAGACAGATGAGGGAGGGACGCTGCGGCGCTTGCTGCAAGGCATTTTGCAGCAGACGCAATTGATCCTCGGCAAGAAAGCCGTACACATTTCCGGGCACTGCGGTGTTCAAGAGGATGATGCGCCAGCCGCCCACGTCGACCACTGGCTTGAGCCGGTCGGTGCCGGCGCTGAACTGATTCATCGCCAGGTATTCGTCATGATTGCCCGGCAGCCAACGCGCCGGAGCGGGAATGCGCGCGGTCATGTTCAGAAAACGCTGGTAGGACTCGATCGTGCCATCTTGGGACAGATCGCCTGTCGCCAGCATCAAGTCGATACGTGGCTGCTCCGTAAGCAACCGGTCGATAACGCGCTGCAAGCTGTCAGCGGTATTCATACCCAGCAATTTGCTGTCGGCATCGGCAAACAAATGGCTATCGGTTATTTGAACAACCAGTACTGAAGTATCCGGGGAGGAAGCAGGCGGGCTCGGCAACGTCGGGCTCTCCATTCAGGGGCGCGAATTATCTATTTATCCCAGGACGCCGCAAACCCGAAAAACGGACCCAGCTCACATTTGAGACAGCCACCAACCAAAGTCTTAAGAGCATCGGGAACTTTTTCAAAGTACCGATTCGAGCTCATGCCCACAGGCCAGGCCGTGGCTCAGCCATTCGCCGAGAAACAGATTGAGCTGACTCTTCTCGTCAGGCTGGTACATGGCGGCATTGGGATAGGGATAGCGTCCCAGGAAGCGCCGCGCCTGCTGAGCGCCGATCACTTCGGCCATGCGCGCATCGTGGTAGACACGCACCTCCAGCGGCGGCGACGGCAGCCAGGCCAGGTCGTGTTCCTGGCGAACCCGCAGCGTAGTGGTGTATGGGCAGCTCTCCAGCACATCCAGCGCCAGCACACCGAGCAGCCGTTCGCCCTGACTGATTGCAACCCGCCGCCCGGCACAGGAGCCACGCATATCCGGCAACAGGCGCATCAGCCGCGCGTAGTTGGCCTCACAGGTGGCTTGCAGATCGGCCAGATCGACCCGATAGCGCTCGCGCAACAACTTCACCCCCACAGGTTTCGTACCTCGTCGCGATTGAGCGCCAGCCATTGCAAGGCAATGATGCTGGCGGCATTGTCGATATACCCTTTCTTGAGCGCCTGCAGTGCCGCCCCGAAACTCAGCACATGTACACGAATGTCCTCACCCTCCTCGGCCAGGCCATGCACACCCCCAGCAGCACTGCTGTCGCAACGAGCGAGATACAAGTGGACGCGCTCATCCGAGCCGCCCGGCGAGGGGAAATAGTCCGTGATCGGCCACAGAACGCCCAAGGTCAGCCCCGCCTCCTCGACAGCCTCACGCCGCGCAACCTGCTCCGGCGCTTCATCCGTGTCGATCAACCCGGCCACCAACTCCAGCAGCCAGGGATTGTCACGCTTGCCCAGTGCACCAATGCGAAACTGTTCGATCAATACCACTTCGTCGCGCTGCGGATCGTAGGGCAGCACGCAGACCGCATCGTGACGCACAAACAGTTCGCGACTGATCTGCGGCCCCATCTCGCCCGAGAACTGCCGATGACGCAGGTGCAGACGGTCAAGCCGATAAAAGCCTGTGAAGCAGTTCTCGCGACGGACAATATCCACCGCATCCGCGTCGGCCTTGAAAAACTTACTCATCCCCGGATCATCCTATGGTCTTCAAGCTCTGCTGACGATGAGCCAACAGATACCGCTACTGTCAGTGCATCCTAGCGCGCCAATTCATCGCCTGCAGCCACTTTCCGGCAGCGGGTACGCATGCCAATCTAGTCACCATTGGTCGGCAATCCCGCCAGCCTGGTGCCCTATTCCAACTCTTCAAAAGGCCCGACGAACCATGCCAAGCCTCCCAAAATTGCTTGTCCTCGCCAGCCTCGCCCTGCTCAGCGCGTGCCAGTTTTTGCCGTTGGGCAGCGATTCACCTGTCTCTTACCAACGCCATGCCTGGGAGCATCATCAACCCGGCTGCACGGGCAAAAGCTGTCCCTTTGTGAATGTCGATACGTTGTACTTCCCGAGCGAACCCGCCCTCAACCAACTTATTGAGCAGCGCCTGCTGAACATGACCCGCTTCGAGCCCGACGCCCCCATGCCTAGCTCGTTTCCCGACTATGAACGCGACTACTTTCGCGCCGCCCAACCCGATGAAAACACCTATCTACAGGCCAAGCTTCTCGAGCAGCACAACGGACGCATCGTCATCGAGCTGTCCAGCTACCTGTATACCGGCGGTGCCCACGGCATGCCGGGACGCGGTTTCATCAATTATGACCGCCAGCAAAAACGCGAACTTGAACTCAAGGAGCTACTCCTACCTGGCCAGGAGGCCTCGTTCTGGAAGCTGGCTGCCCAGGCGCATCAACGGTGGCTCAAGGAGAAAGGCCACAGCAACGACCCAGAGTTCCTGGATTTCTGGAAATTCGAACGCACCCGCAACATCGCCCTGCTTAAGGACCGGATCCTGCTCAAATACGATGTGTACAGCATTGCGCCCTATGCCAGCGGCCACCCGGAACTGAGCATTTCCAAGCAGCAGCTCGATGGCATTCTGAAGCCGGAATATTTGTAATCGCGGCGAATGCTTCATCAGGCGCACGGCCGACACCCGGCGTGCCTGATGGCGGTGGCCTGAGCGAAAAAATATAAGGGTCAGAAGGCGAACTGGCGCCGTGCCGGCCAAGGGTCTTCAACAACGAAGACGTGCGGCAAAAGAATGGAGCCCATGGGCGGACTTGAACCGCCGACCTCTCCCTTACCAAGGGAGTGCTCTACCGCTGAGCTACATGGGCCTTGGAGCGCGGGCATTCTAAACACACTCTCGAAAAAAATCGAGAGCTAAATGAAGCACTTACAAGAAAACCACGCGTTCTGCGGGGAAGCGGCTTGCATGAGCAAGCACGCTCCGCAGACTTTTTTCTTAGCGGCCCTCACCTACCGCCAACCACTGCCGCCCCTGACCCAGCCCCCACTGCAGGCCGCCGGCCAGCAGCAGCGCCGGCAGGCTGGCGCCAATCTGCGGGGTAAAATGACTGAGCAGGTGGTACAGCACCACGCCGCACGCCCACGCCAGCAATGTATCCCAGCGCAGGCCTGTTGCCGGTGCCGCTTTAGCGCCGCGTCGGCGCAAGATGAAATGATCGACCAGTACCACACCGAACAGCGGGGCAAATACCGAACCGATCAGCAACAGGAAATTCTGGTATTCGGCCAACGGCGCGAAGACGGCGATCAGGGTGCACAGCAGGCCGATCGTCACGGCCAGCCACTCCACTCGCAGCGGCAGCAGGATGCCGATCGACACAGCCGCCGAATGGATATCGGCGAAGGCGTTCTCGGTTTCATCGAGCAAGATCAGCAACAACGGAATACCCAGCCCGGCACCGGCCAGGGCCAGCAGGAGCGCATTGACCTCGCCGCTGTCAGCGAAGGCCAGGGTATAGGCAACGCCCAGGCTCATCAGCCAGACGTTGCCAAAAAAGAAGCCCAGCGTCGTACCGCCGAACACACGTCGCGCGCTTTTGCCAAAACGCGAATAGTCGGCGATCAGTGGCAGCCAGGACAGCGGCATGGCGATAGCGATATCGAACCCCAGGGCAAAGGGCAGCGAGCCATCGCCGCGACGCGCCCAAAGTGCGGCCATATCGGCCTTGCTCAGCAGATTCCAGGTCAGCCACAGGCAGGCGCCCAGCAGCAGCCAGATGCCCCATTTGCGCAGCACGCGGCGCACGAACGTCAGCGGACCGGCCACTGCCAAACAGGTTGCCAGCACGCCGAAACACATCGTCCACAGCAACGGACTGGTCCAGGCACTGTCCGAGCCGAAGGTTTTGCCGGCCAGCAGGCTGGCGGCATCGCGCATGACGATGATCTCGAAGGCGCCCCACCCGACCAGTTGCAGCAGGTTGAGCAGTGCCGGCAACGCCGCACCCCGACTGCCGAGGCTGAGCTTGAGCGCGGCCATGCTCGACAAGCCGGTGTCGCTGCCGATCACCGCCACCGCACCGAGCAGCAACACGCCCACCGCAGTGCCGGCAAGGATGGCCAGCAGCGCACCGGACATGCCGAGTCCCGGCGCCAGCAGAGCGCCGAGCTGCAACACCATCAGCCCGACGCCAAGAGAAAACCACAAAGTAAACAGGTCGCGGGCACCCAATACGCGCTGCGCCTGGGGAACGGCCTGGAAGGGAGAATAATTTGGACGTTGCACGGAAAATCTCGACAGCGATTGAAAGAAAGAGAGCGGCGTGAACCGCTCCCATGGGAGCGATTCACGCGACGGTCGACAGCTCGAATCAAACCTGTTTGTAAATCAACGATCCTTCGTTCTTGAAGCGCTCGGACTGCTCGGCGAAGCCGGCTTCGATAGCCTTCTGTTCGTCGGTGAGACCATGTTCGGCGGCGTATTCACGCACTTCCTGGGTGATCTTCATCGAGCAGAACTTCGGCCCGCACATGGAGCAGAAATGCGCGACCTTGGCCGAGTCTTTCGGCAGGGTTTCATCGTGGAACGCACGCGCGGTGTCCGGGTCCAGGCCCAGGTTGAACTGGTCTTCCCAACGGAATTCGAAGCGTGCCTTGGAGAGCGCGTTGTCGCGAATCTGCGCGCCGGGATGGCCCTTGGCAAGGTCAGCGGCATGGGCGGCGATCTTGTAGGTGATAATCCCGGTCTTCACGTCATCCTTGTTGGGCAGGCCGAGGTGTTCCTTGGGCGTGACGTAGCAGAGCATGGCGCAGCCGAACCAGCCGATCATCGCCGCGCCTATGCCGCTGGTGATGTGGTCGTAGCCCGGCGCGATGTCGGTGGTCAGCGGGCCGAGGGTGTAAAACGGCGCCTCGTCGCAACACTCCAGCTGCTTGTCCATGTTCTCTTTGATCAGGTGCATGGGCACGTGGCCGGGACCTTCGATCATGCACTGCACATCGTGCTTCCAGGCGATCTTGGTCAACTCGCCGAGGGTTTCCAGCTCGCCGAATTGCGCCGCGTCGTTGGCATCGGCAATCGAGCCCGGGCGCAAGCCGTCGCCGAGGCTGAAGGACACGTCGTAGGCCTTCATGATTTCGCAGATGTCGTCGAAGTGCGTATAGAGGAAGTTCTCTTTGTGGTGTGCCAGGCACCACTTGGCCATGATCGAACCGCCACGGGAAACGATGCCGGTCACACGCTTGGCGGTCAGTGGCACATAGCGCAGCAGTACGCCGGCATGGATGGTGAAATAGTCCACACCCTGTTCGGCCTGCTCGATCAGCGTGTCACGGAACAGCTCCCAGGTCAGGTCCTCGGCCACGCCGTTAACCTTTTCCAGCGCCTGGTAGATCGGCACGGTGCCGATCGGCACCGGCGAGTTGCGGATGATCCACTCGCGGGTTTCGTGGATGTGTTTGCCGGTGGACAGGTCCATGACCGTGTCCGAGCCCCAGCGGATGCCCCAGGTCAGCTTGGCGACTTCTTCCTCGATGCTCGATCCCAGCGCCGAGTTGCCGATGTTGCCGTTGATTTTCACCAGGAAGTTGCGGCCGATGATCATCGGCTCCAGCTCCACGTGGTTGATGTTGGCGGGGAGGATCGCCCGGCCGCGAGCGATCTCGGAACGCACGAACTCCGGGGTGATTTCCTTGGGGATCGAGGCGCCAAAGCTCTGTCCGGGATGCTGCTCGTTAAGCAGCCCGGCTTCGCGAGCCTCGGCCAGCTTCATGTTTTCGCGAATGGCGACGAATTCCATTTCCGGCGTGATGATGCCCTGCCGGGCATAGTGCATCTGCGTCACGTTGCGCCCGGACTTGGCACGGCGCGGATTGCGCAGATGGGCAAAGCGCATGGCGCTCAACTCGGCGTCGTTCAGGCGGCGCTGGCCAAACTCGGAGGTCAGTCCCGGCAGCTTCTCGGTGTCACCACGGTCTTCGATCCAGGCGCTGCGCACATCAGCCAAGCCCTTGCGCACGTCGATGCTCACCTCAGGGTCGGTGTAGGGGCCCGAGGTGTCATAGACGGTCACCGGCGCATTCACTTCACCACCGAACGCCGTGGGCGTGATGTCCAGACTGATCTCGCGCATCGGCACGCGAATATCCGGACGCGAGCCCTGCACATAAATTTTTTGCGAACGCGGAAAAGGCTGGATGGACTGTTGGTCGACCTGGGCGGATTCACTGAGAAGTTGTTGTTCTGCACGCATCAGACTGCTCCTGGATAGTTGTCGGAGCGAACCTGAACATACGCTGGGAAAGGAGCTTGGGGGTGCGCCGGACGTGGCGCCGAGAGACTCGCCGCAGAATAGGCGAGCACATCTTGTTCCCTACGCAGGCCTTAACCTGATCAGGTTCAACGGGATCCGGAACTTTCCGATCTCAGCCCATGCTTCTGGGCACCCCGACAAGAACCCGGGCAGTCTAATCAAGCCGGACGGGAAACACCAACTGGCTCGCCCAGGATGGTCCCGCAGACAACCGGATCACCACCTGTACATTGCCGCCTTGACCCGCCCCGAGCACGCTCGTAGCCTTGCTCGATCAAACAAGACAGCCATCAGGAACGATCATGCTGCGCAGACTCACGCTGGCCCTTGCCATTTCTGCCGCCACCCTGGGATGGGTGCACGCTCAGCCGGCCTCGCCGCCGCTGCGCAACGATCTCATGGGCGTCTATCAGGAAGCGGCCGCCAACAACGCCGACCTGGCCGCCGCCCGCGCCCAATACCTGGCCCGCCAGGAACTGGCCCCGCAGGCCCGCGCCGGATTGCTGCCGCAACTCTCGGCCGGCGCATCGATCAACGATATCGACATCGATGTGGATACGAATCTAGGCAATCAGTCATTATCACGCAGTGCCCTGGTCTACCAGGCCAGCCTCAGCCAACCGCTATTTCGCGCCGATCGCTGGTTCCAGCTGCAGGCCGCCAAGGCCATCGGCGAACAGGCCGCGCTGGAGTTTTCCGCCACCGAGCAGAACTTGATCCTGCAAAGCGCCGAAGCGTATTTTTCGGTGCTGCGCGCCCAGGACAATCTGGCCGCCACCAAGGCCGAGGAAGCAGCCTTCAAGCGCCAACTGGATCAAGCCAACGAGCGCTTCGATGTCGGCCTGTCCGACCGCACCGATGTGCTCCAGGCCCAGGCCGGCTACGACTCCTCCCGCGCGGCGCGATTGAGCGCACAACGCTTGGTAGATGACGCCTTCGAGAACCTGGCAACCCTGACCCACCGCGAATACCGCAGCGTGGAAGGCATTCGCCACAGCTTGCCGGTGCTGCCGCCGACTCCTGGCGACGCCAGTAGCTGGGTGGACACCGCCGCACGGCAGAACCTCAACCTGCAGGCCAGTGAATTCGCCCTGCAAGCCGCCGAGGAAACCCTGCGCCAGCGCCGCGCCGGCCACGCCCCGACTCTCGATGCGGTGGCCCAGTATCAGCAAGGCGACAACGATGGCCTGGGCCTCAGCAATGTCACGGATGCGCCTAGCGTCTTTACGCGCTACACCGGCGATGCCTCGCAAAGCAGCATCGGTCTGCAACTGACCATCCCGCTGTTCAGCGGCGGGCTGACCACGGCCCAGTCGCGCGAAGCCTACCAACTGCTGACGCAAACCGAGCAGCAGCGTGAAAGCCTGCGCCGGCAAGTGGTGCAGAACACCCGTAATCTCTTCCGTGCGGTGAATACCGATGTCGAGCAGGTGCAGGCGCGCCGGCAGACGATCATTTCTAGCCAGAGTGCATTGGAAGCCACCGAGATTGGCTATCAGGTCGGCACCCGCAACATCGTCGACGTGCTGGATGCCCAGCGCCTGCTGTATGCCACGGTGCGTGATTACAACAACGCCCGCTACGACTACATCCTCGACAACTTGCGCCTCAAACAGGTCGCCGGCACCCTCAGCCCTGCCGACTTGCAGGCGCTGTCCGCCTACCTCAAACCCGACTACAACCCGGACCGCGACTTCCTGCCGCCGGACCTGGCCAACGCCGCCGAACGCAGCCTGCGCGGGCCGGAGTTTTAATCCCGCCGATCCACCACGGTCTCGCTCCCTGCGGTAGCAAGGGCGATGTTGTAGGGTGGCCTCGCCCGTTGCAGTGTGTGCGGTAGGAACAGCGGAGTTATCCGGGCAGCCCACCCCGAACAAAATTCCGCCTCTGGGTTACTTGGTCGGCTTCAACTCTCCCGCCTACCGCTCCGCCTCGATTGGCGGAGCCTGTCCAGTTACACCATCAAGCGATCCAACCCATTCAGCAATCGCCGCAGTGCGCCCTGGTTGGCGGCGAGCACTGCCAACCCGGCGTCGTGCATGCGACGCGCATCTTCTGGCTGCTCCCAGAGCAGCGCAAGCTGCCCGGCCAACGCGGCGGCATCGGTCACTTCGCACAATGCCCCCGCGTCGCGCAACTGGGCGGCAATCTCCAGGAAATTGAACAGATGCGGGCCACTGAGCACGGGCTTGCCCAGCGCCGCCGGCTCCAGCAGGTTGTGCCCGCCGTTGGGCACCAGGCTGCCGCCGACGAAGGCGCTGTCGCCCAGGGCATAGAGAAACAATAATTCGCCCATGGTGTCGCCAAGCAACACTTGATGCTCCGCCGTCACCGGCTCGTCCGTCGTGCGGCGGCAGGTGGTAAAGCTCTGCTGGCGGCACAGCTCGAACACGGCGTTGAAGCGCTCGGGATGACGCGGCACCAGGATCAGCAGTGCATCGGGATGCGTGCCCAGCAACTGCCGGTGCGCGTCGAGGACGATCTCATCCTCGCCGGCATGGGTGCTGGCGGCTATCCACACCGGACGCTCGCTTGCCTCCCACTGTTCGCGCAAGGCTGCAGCGCGGCGTGGTAATTCCGGGTCGATGGTCAAATCGAACTTGATGGAGCCGGTCACTGCCACGCACTCCGGACGCGCACCCAACTGGCGAAAGCGCTCGGCTTCGGCCTCAGTCTGCACCGCGATCCAGCTGAGTTCGGCCAGCATCGGCCCGGTCAGCTTGGCGAACCGTGCATAACCGCGCGCCGAGCGCTCGGACAAGCGAGCATTGGCCAGCACCACGGGAATACCCCGCGTGGCGCACTGATGGATATGGTTGGGCCACAGCTCGGTTTCCATCACCACCGCCAGCTGCGGCTGCGTACGGTTGAGAAAACGCGCCGCTGCCCAAGGCAGGTCGTAAGGCAAGTAGCAGTGCTGCACACGGCCGTCGCTGATCTCGGCGCTGAACATCGTCTGGATGCGCTCTGAGCCGGTGGGCGTCATGCAGGTCACGGTGATCGGTAGTTCCGGATGACGCGCCATCAATGCACGAATCATCGGCGCGGCGGCGATGCTCTCGCCCACCGACACCGCATGTACCCAGATGCCGCCGGGCTTGAGCGGCGGCAGACCAAGGGCAAAGCGTTCGCCAATGCGCCGCGCATAGGCCGGCGCCTTCCAGGCACGCCACAACAGACGCAGGCCCACCAGTGGCAGGCCCAGATGAAACAGCAGGGAATATAGGAATCGATTCATGGCGGCGGAGTTTACAGATTGTTGTCGTCTTGCTGTATTGCCGTATCGCTGGATTGAGCGGAGCGAATTTTTTGGCACACGCGCAGCCGATGTCGTAGCTGCGTAAGACCGACCGTGTCGCTTGCCACCGGGCTTTTTGATCATCATCCGGCGGCTGACGCCGGCGGGTTATACTGCGCGTCTGTTTTTTCAGTGAGCCTTCGCGTCATGTCCCAAGCCCTGAGCACCGATGTTCTCATTCTCGGCGGCGGCGTCGCCGGCCTGTGGCTCAATGCCCGCCTGCGCAACGCCGGTTACGCCACTGTGCTGGTTGAAAACGACCGGCTCGGCGGCGGGCAGAGCGTGAAATCCCAGGGCATCATTCATGGCGGCGCCAAATACGCCCTGCATGGCGCGCTGACCGGCTCGTCCGAAGCCATCGCCGAGATGCCCACCCGCTGGCGTGAGGCACTGGCAGGCCGCGGTGAACTGGACCTGTCGGGCGTGCGGCTGCTGTCCGATGCCCATTACCTGTGGTCACCCGGTACCTTGGCCGGCAACCTGACCAGTTTTTTCGCCAGCAAGGCGATGCGTGGCCGGGTCGATGCGGTCAAGGGCGAGCAATTGCCTCCGGCGCTGCAACATCCGAAGTTTAAGGGCAAGGTCTACCGCTTGGCCGAGCTGGTGCTCGATGTGCCCAGCCTGATCACCCGCCTCGCCGCACTGGCCGGCGACGGCCTGTTGGCCGGCGAAACCCTTGAGCCGCTTTATGAGGCCGATGAGCTGGTCGGCGTGCGCGTCGATGGTCGCGAGATCCGCGCCCAGCGCATCGTGCTCAGTGCCGGCCAGGGCAACGCCGAATTGCTCAGAGCCTTCGGCCAGAGCCAACCGACTCAACAACTGCGCCCGCTGCACATGGTGATCGCCAAGGGCCCGGCACTGAAGCCGTTGTATGCCCATTGCCTGGGCGGTGGGCCCAAGCCGCGCGTGACCATCACCACTCATCCGGCCGCCGATGGCCAATGGGTCTGGTATCTGGGCGGCGACTTGGCCGAAGCCGATGGCGTGGCCCGCGATGAAGCGGCGCAGATTTGCGCCGCACAGGAGGAAGTCGCCGCGCTGCTGCCCTGGGTCGACCAGAGCCAAACACGCTGGGCAACCTTGCGCGTCTCGCGCGCCGAACCGGCGCAGTCTGGCCTGGTGCGTCCGGACAATGCCTTTCTCACGGACCAGGGCCGCCTGCTGGTTGGCTGGCCGACCAAGCTGGCGCTGGCGCCAGACTTCGCCGACCGGGTATTCGCCGCCCTTGCGCGCGACGGCATCCAGCCAAGCCAACACCCCGCCCTGCCCTTATTGCCGCGCCCGGCCGTGGCCAAACCGGTTTGGGAGGAGCTCCTGCCATGATCAAGACCTTGCACGACTTGCATCGCCCTCTGGGCAGCACCGGCCTGACGGTCTCACCGCTCGGCTTGGGCACCGTCAAGTTCGGGCGCGACCAAGGGGTGAAATACCCCAACGGTTTTCGCATCCCCGACGACTTCGAGGCGCGCCAACTGCTTAACCAGGCGCGTGAACTGGGCATTAACCTGATCGACACCGCACCGGCTTACGGCACCAGCGAAGAACGCCTCGGCCCGTTGCTACGCGGACAACGCAACGACTGGGTAATCGTCAGCAAGGTGGGCGAGGAGTTCGAGAACGGCCAGTCGCGCCATGACTTCTCTTCTGCGCATACACGCTTCTCGGTGGAACGCAGCCTCAAGCGCCTGGAAACCGACCGGATCGACCTGGTGCTGGTGCATTCCGATGGCAATGATCTGGCCATCCTGCGCGAGACCGGCATCTACGAAACCCTGGCCGCACTCAAGGAAGAAGGAAAGATCGGCGCCTACGGCTTGTCCGGCAAGACCGTCGAGGGTGGCTTACTTGCGCTCGAACAAGGCGACTGCGCGATGGTCACCTACAACCTCAATGAGCAGGCCGAAAAACCGGTGCTCGACTACGCTGCCAGACACACCAAAGGCATTCTGATCAAGAAAGCCCTGGCCAGCGGCCATGTGTGCCTGGCATCGGGCATTGACCCGGTGCGTGCCAGCTTCGAGCTGCTGTTCAGTCATCCTGGCGTGTGCAGCGCGATCGTCGGCACCATCAACCCTGTCCACCTGGCCCACAACGTCGCGATGGCTGCGACCGTTATCCGTCAACTCCGCTAGGTCGCTGAACGGCCTGCGCACTCCAGGAAGGAGAAGGCCTATGCCGCAAACACTGCTCGAAAAGCTACCCAGCGACTTCAAAACCTTGCCCCTGCATGTAGAGGCCAACCCAGACACGCTGAGTTACCAAAGCCTGGGCGAGCCGCTGAACTTCAGCCAGATGCTGGCGCGCCGCCGCCCAGTGGAAATCACCGATCCACAGCGGTTTTCCGTGCGACTGGCCAATCTCGGCGTTTCGGTGCGCCTGACGCTGGAGTGGCAAGGGCGCGATTACTGGCTGCTGGTTCGCCAGCAGCGCCAGGATCGCGGCGACGTGGTACTCAAATTGATTTCCGGCTACGTGCCGGCTCAGGAACTCGGCCTGCCGTTGCTCACCGCCGTTCAGGAAGTGGCCGAGGAATGCCTAATTGAGCATGCCGACGGTTGGCTCGCAGGACGCTTCGCTGATATCTGGCTGCCCACGCCCTACCAGGCGGCCCTACGCTACCGGCAAGCCAGCCATTTCCGGCTGACCTCCAACATCGGCGCGCCCTACCCAATCCACTATGGCGCTCTGCGCCTGACCGAGCGCCCCCATGCGTACGTACATACGCCCACCGCTTCGTTGCAACTGGTCTACGACTTGCGCCTGGAATTACCGGCCGAGTGCCAGAAACCGAGCTTTCTTCACGTCGATGAATGCCTGGAAGATGGTCACTTGGTGGCTCGGCTCAACCGCGAGCAGCCCGACCTGTTCCTGATGCCGGTGCAGCAGAACCGCGCCGAGGGCGAACTGTATACCTTGCGCCATGGCCGGCTGCAGCCGGCCGACACCCAAGATATATGGCTGGCTGAAAGCTTCGCCCCGCGTGAAGGCTGGCTGGTGCGTGAGGAGCGTATTGCCTGGGGGGATTGGTTGGCGAATGGGGGAACAGCTTAGCGGGTAAGGTTATGCGCCTCCCCGCTAGTTACCAACTTCGCGGGAAGACGACTCCATCACTTCTGGCGAATCTTCTCAACAATCGCCGTTGTCGAGCTGTTGGCCACTAACCCCAACACACGCACCTCACCGCCGTAGGTCTTGACGATTTCCGCCCCGACTACGCCTTCAATGCCATAGTCGCCGCCCTTGACCAATACATCCGGCTTAAGCTCCGCAAGCAGGCGTTCAGGGGTGTCTTCGGCGAAGCTGATCACCCAGTCCACCGCGCCGAGACCGGCCAGCACCGCCATGCGCCGATCCACCGTATTGATCGGTCTGCCTGGACCTTTCAAACGGGTGACCGAAGCATCATCGTTGACCGCGACAATCAAGCGGTCGCCTTGCGCGCGGGCCTGCTCCAGATAGGTCACGTGGCCCGCATGCAGGATGTCGAAGCAGCCATTGGTAAAGACGATCTTCTCGCCTTGGGCGCGAGCATCGTCGATTGCCAGTTGCAGTTGCTCCAGCCCCAGCACGCCGCGCTCGGAACCCGCCTCACGCTGAATGGCGCGGCGCAGCTCCGGCGCGCTGATCGCCGCCGTACCGAGCTTGCCGACCACGATCCCCGCAGCCAGATTGGCCAGCCCCACCGCCTGAGGCAATTCTTCACCCGCCGCCAACGCAGCGGCCAGGGTGGAGATCACCGTGTCGCCCGCACCAGTAACATCAAACACCTCGCGTGCCCGGGCCGGAAGATGCAAAGCAGGATGCCCGGAGCGCAACAATGTCATGCCGTGCTCGCCACGGGTGACCAGCAGCGCACCCAAATCCAACTCAGTCATCAGCTGCGCACCCTTGCTGACCAGCTCGGCCTCACCGACACACCGGCCGACAATGGCCTCGAACTCGGCAAAGTTTGGGGTAATCAAGCTAGCGCCGCGATAAATGGAAAAATCCTTGCCCTTGGGATCCGCCAGCACAGGAATCGCGCGCGCGCGCGCGGCCTGGATCAGCGTCTGGTGGTTTTGCAACGCCCCCTTGCCGTAGTCCGAGAGTATCAACACCTTGACCCCGGCCAGCAATTGCTCGACCTGCGCGGCCAAGGCGGCAGTGTCCGTGGCAAAAGGCTCTTCAAAATCCATGCGCAGCAGTTGCTGGCTGCGGCTCATTACGCGCAGCTTGACGATGGTCGGCTGCGTATCAATTTGTTGGAAATGAGTTTCGACCCCCGCCGCTATCAGGCTCTGACCGAGGCTTTGCGCGGCCTCATCCGCGCCAGTGACGCCAACCAGCAGCACGGGCGCACCCAGGGCGGCGATGTTCAGTGCCACGTTGGCCGCACCGCCGGGACGATCTTCTCTATGCTCGACCTTCACCACCGGCACTGGCGCCTCGGGAGAAATACGCGAGGTGCCACCATGCCAGTAACGGTCGAGCATGACATCACCGACCACCAGTACGGGGGCCTGGTCGAAACGGGGCATGGACAGCTGCATGAAAACTCCGGAAGGCGCTGAAAAATGCCGCGAATTCTAACACAGCACGTAGAGAGCCTTGGTCGTTATGCGCACGCCTATTACTATTCCTGGACTCCCGACTCGTCTTGGAACTGGTGGGAATGCAGCCGCGCATAATAACCGTTCTGAGCTAATAGCTCGGCATGGCTGCCGCGCTCGACAATTCGTCCCTGATCCATGACCAGGATCAGATCGGCTTTCTCGATGGTCGACAATCGATGCGCAATCACTAAGGTGGTTCGTCCGCTCATGACCTTATCCAGCGCCGCCTGGATATGCCGCTCGGATTCGGTATCCAGCGCCGAGGTCGCCTCGTCCAGAATCAGGACCGGAGCATTTTTCAGCAGCGCGCGGGCTATCGCCAAACGCTGACGCTGACCGCCTGAGAGCAAGACACCGTTTTCTCCCACCTGGGTGTCAAAGCCCTGCGGTAACTGGTCAATGAATTCCTTGGCATAAGCCGCTTCCGCCGCCGCCTCGATCTGTTCACGTGGCGCTCCAGCGAGATCGCCATAGGCGATGTTCTCGGCCACCGAACCGTTGAACAGTGTCACCTGCTGGGTAACCAGAGCGATATGCCGGCGCAGGTTGCGCAGCTTGTAGTCTTCGATCGGCACTTCGTCGAGCAGGATCTGACCATCCTCATGCTGGTAAAAGCGTGGAATCAGGTTGGCCAGCGTCGACTTGCCGCTGCCGGAGCGCCCCACCAATGCAACCATCTGCCCAGGCTCGGCAATGAAATTGATATCGCTGAGCACAGGTTTTTCGCTGCCCGCATAGCGGAAATTGAGATGGCGCACTTCAAGCTGCCCCACCACCCGATCACGCTCAATGCTGCCCAGGTCGGGCTCGGGCAACTCGTCGAGCTGCTCGAAAATACTTTCAGCTCCGGCCAAGCCTTTCTGGATCGTCGAGCTCACTTCCGAAAGCTGGCGAATCGGCTTGGGCAGGAGGCCGGCCGCAGTGATATAGGCAACCAGATCGCCAGCCGTCGCATCGCCGCGCAACAACAGAACAAGGAACAGCAACACCGACATGCCGGTGTATGTCACCAACTGCAAGGACGGGGTGTAGATCGCATTGGTGCGCGTCATTCGCAACTGACGCTGCGTGTTGTTGACACTGGCGTCCACGAAGCGTTGGGTTTCGTAAGTCTCACCACCGAAGCTGCGTACTACCCGGTAGCCTTGGATAGTCTCCGAGGCCACATGAGTAACATCGCCCATGGCCACCTGAATGCGCTTGCTCTGCTTGCGAAATTTCTTACCAGCAGTTCCGACGATCAAAGCAATTACCGGCAGAATGGCCAGCATTACCAAAGTCAGCTTCCAGTTCATCCATAACAGATAGGAGAACAGGAAAATCACCGTCAGCCCTTCGCGAATGATGATTTTAATCGCCTCGGTTGCCGCCCCGGTGACCATCGTCACGTTGTAGGTGATCCGCGAGATCAGGTGCCCGGAGTTGTGTTCGTCAAAGTAGCGGTTGGGCAAGTTCAAAAGACTGCCGAACAATGCCACACGAAGATCGTGGACCAGCCCCAAGGAGACCTTGGCCAGAAAATAGCTGCCAAGGAACGAGCCGATCCCCTGCCAAGCCGCGATCGCCACGATCAGCAGCGGCACCATCTGCAGCAATTTGACGTCCTGCAGGAAGGCGACGTCCGGGAACATCGCCGCCTCAGGGTTACCCAGCCCATCGACGAAATACTTGAGGATCCCTGCCAGCATCGGTTGGCTGGACGCGAAGATAATGTAGCCGAGGATGCTCAACGCGAAATAGCCGATGTAGGGCTTCACGTAGCTGAGCAGGCGGAGGTAGATTTTCAAGCTGGAGGCGCTTTCGGCGCGATGGTCAGTCATGGTCATGCGGCTTGAGTCTCGGACGGCAGGCGGCGGATTTAGCATGTAGACCTAGACCGCCCATAATTAAATGCACTCACTTAGCAAAGCCAGAATAGACCAAGTGCTTTTAGAAAGCCCAACTCTCAAAAGCTCGACAAACATAACCCCCCCCTTTTCACATAATAACTTTCTATAAAGCCATTTTTTAACTCTAAGACTGCCATAAAAACTGGAAACCAAAAATAAATCCACAACGGCTGCGGCGAAATAAAAACCCCATTAGTTGTTGTAAGCAAACTGCCCCACCCAATTAATGAAACACACATCCAGCGCGATCTCGCTCGGAAGGCATAAAAAAAGAAAAGACACATAAAAAATAAAAAAGCCCCTCCACCCAACAATCCAGCCTGATAAAAAACACTTAAAAACCCACTATGGGCATGATGAAACTCACCCAAAAAAAAGTAATTATCTTTCCCGCACCCTATCAAAACACTACATTCATTTATTAGACGCGTCGCTGCATCAAACCAAATTTCAGGTCTATAGCTTAGGGCGCGCTGCGACAGCAGAGCGTCAACCCCTAACAAATATAAAGAAAAAACCACCCCTATCCCCAAGGCAAAACCTTGCCAAATTATCCTTTTAAACCATATATACCCAATATAAAAAAGAATAAAACCCAACAAGGTAGAGCGAGACTGAAAAACTGAAACACATAACAAAACAAGAGAGCAAAAACATAGGAATCCCGCAAAAAATAAGAACCGAGAAGATGTCGAAAACCAATCATCGAGGGTAAAAAACCAAAGATACACCAATGAGAAAACTATTATAATCGAGAGATAAACAGGGTTAACGGCAACACCAAAGAGTTGCTGATAACGGACCACCACTCCACTTTCAAACCAGATAAAAGCCCAATCAACCACTATGTAAAAGAAAACACCCAAAACAATCAAAGAGAAAAGAGCAATAGCTTTTTTAACCAAAGCCTCCCGCCCCGCAAAATATATACAAAGAACAAAATACGAAAACAAATAAAGGATAACTTTCAAATCATGAGCTTCCGAAGCAGTCAAGACTGCAACAAACAACAAAGGAACTAAAACCCATAAAAACGAAGACAACAAAGACCAGCCTAATAACGGCCTCAAAAAAAACCAAACCAGAATAGGACACGCTAACCCAGCATAAAAAATATTATTGACCGTCTTCGTAGAAACAGGAAGTAAAAATGACACAAAAAAAATCAACAGCATCGCCAAAAAATAGTATTTCTGTGTCCAGTTCAAGATTGATTTCATAAGGAAGGAAAAGCCTTTATAAGTCCTGACTGAAGGTCAGCTAAGTTTGGCCTAGTGTAGTTGCCCACTAAATCAGCGGGATCGCTCGAAGCTAGGCTCAGTAAAGACTCCTTGACCAATGGTTCAGGCTCAGCCATACCGAACGCAGAATAATAATCAACAAATTTGAAATCAGAAATAAGCCCATCTGAAAGGCGCAAGCGCCTGTTAGGCACTGAGAAAGCATCAGAAATTATCAGACCATGCATACTCGAAGAGAGAATAAAATCACATGACTGTATCGCTCGCAAAACTTCCTCAACAGGCCAGAAGACATTTATAAAAAACACTCCTGGAAGCTTTGTAGCAGCCTCTACAAAAGAATTTTTTTGATCAACATAATGCGGAATCACGCCAACTCGATATCGCTTTTCCGGTTTAGGCTTACCCTCCCACCAATAATTAGCTAATAATCCAGGATCACCAAAAACAGGACTTTGATTCAAGTCAGAAATTTGCTCGAAGCTTTTTAGCCCACGCACTGCATGATAATGGTGCCGCCCTGAAAACTTCAAGTCGGGAGCATCGGTTCCAGCCCCCCATATATGCAAGCGCCGAGGTAAGAAGAAGCGCTTAGCCTTTCGTTCACGCGGAAGAATTGAGCCTATAGCCATCATCTCAGCGCTATGAATAGGCGCATAAACAACGGTTTTTGTCGATAGCATTTCCACTATTAAAGGTGAAAGATAATCGCCAAAGTTGCGCTGCTGTTCATCCCTTTCGCCTTTCCCCCGGCACCAATAAAGTTTGATTGCCATTACTACACCTTTAATCCATAAAAAAGATTAGCCAATGTCTTCTGCCAGAAGCTTACACCCGGCCAAGGCCGCATAGGTTTTTCAATAGCACGAGCAAGATCATGACCTACATTAGAAAATTTAAATCTCTTTTCAGCTAGAGCCTGCCCAGCACTAGCAATACGCTCAGCCAATAAATTATCGACCTTAAGCATATTAATTTTCTCTAACGCCTCAGGGACCGAACGGTACAGCATCACATTCTCTTCATCTACAAAACCTAGCGCAGAGTCCTCATCAGCTCCCTGACTCCAAGCGAGCAATACACACCCACATGCCATTGCTTCAAAATTCTTAATCATATACTCTCCCATACCGATATCCGCGCTTACAAATATTCGGACACGATTCAGCATGTTTGAGTACTCTTCACCAGAATTGGTGCGCGTAATTAGAAGGTTAGATTCATCACTGATTTGACGCAAGATCTCGCTGCGTTTCTCATAGGCCTTATTCTTAAGGCTACCAATAAAGGCCAATTCAATATCTCTCGGAACTCGCATGTTTTTCAGTAACTTTTCATCATACCCTTTAGAAACAAATACCGCATCAACCCCCTCTTGGCGCAAACGATTCGCTACGCTATTCCCTGAAGACAATATACGAACCCACGGCAAGTTCTTATAGAACTCGGAGTACTTTCCATAATACTTGCTGAATGACATGTAATTCTGACAGGCATCATGCTCAAGAAAAATAAGACCGGGTATACAGCGCAACACAGGGAGCTGTTTCTTTAAGCGTTTCAATCTAGAAAATATAACAACCCGATCATAATCTTGATAACTTAACCGGCTCAATGTCTTACCCAAAGATAACTGCTCGCTTTTACTTAACAGAAAAACATCGCATGCAGCCAGATTGAGACAAACCTCCTTGAATAAATTATCAAGAATCGCTCGCTGCTCTCCCATTGCCAAAATAAGTACTTTCATTTACCGAAACCTTGCAGTCAGCAGCCAAAAACAAAAAAACCAGGCCTTAAAATAATATCAAACTTTTTGCAGGCCAACTTTTCCACACCCGGCACCACTTTACTTCAGCGACTCTTGAGAGCTCAAGCTATTATAATCTACTAATTTCGAAAAATTGTAGATCGATACTTCCTGATCATCTTGCACCGCCTTAATATCATATCCACCAGGTAGCAGCGAAGTTTTAACCTTAATCCAATCCGTAAAAAACCTCATAAAATTAAAAGCGCTTAACCTTTTCTTTTCCACAACATGCTCCATATCTACCGAATTCAGCAGAAGGAAGGGAACATCGTAATTTTCTCTATATTCGGCCCCATGCTTGAAACGATAACCATGAGAGCTTTCTTTAGTGGCCGTCATGCCATGATCTGAGAAATAGAGTAAAGAAAAGCTTTTACCGCTCTTCTGTAAAATACTATAAGCCTCTGCGATGAAGGAGTCCGTTTTTTCAATGGAAGCCAAATAGCAATTGAAACGTTCGCCGTAAGGAGTATCGAAATTTACCACATAGTCATGCAGTCGCTGACATTCATGCGGGTGTGAGCCCATCATATGTAGGAATATAACTTTCCGACCACCATTTCGTCCAAGAACTGACTTTAGCTTTTCCAGCAATATCAGGTCATCAATATTTTCGGAATTATATTCACCTTTTTTAAGATATATCTGATGACTACTTCGTGATGCGATTATGGAAACACCAGTATCCTTACTCCCAAGAAAACCCTGATTAGAGATCCAATATGTTTCCAGACCCGCTGCATTTGCCAAGGTAACAGCGTTGTGTGCCGGATCGATGCTCAGACCATTATCGTGACTCAGAGAAAGGGCTCTGGGCAAAGAAGCCCACGTATTGGAAGACGCACTAACATAACCATCAACGAAATAGCCAGGCACACTATTTAGAAACGGAGTAGTTTGGTGCGGATAACCATACACAGACATATAGTCTTTTCTTACGCTTTCACCAATAATTACAACATACAGATCAGACCTCTCTCCCTGCAACGCTGTTACATGCCATTCTGGCTCTACACTCATGGCTGCAGCCAGCACCTCCTTTGCCTCGTAATATTCAGAGAAATTTTCAACTGCATACTTATAAAACTTGAACACAGCACTGTGAAAAAACAACCCAACAAAAACAAATAGGAATAATTTATTTTTACTCATATTGAAAAGTTGCTGTGATCGCAGCTTAAACCAAACCAACGCAGCAGCAATCAGCATTAGCGCAAGGATGTAACAGTATGCAGGTATGGTCAGAATAAACTCCTGCGCCTCCAATGGATTGGTCTCCATTAATGACGCCAGAACCCCAACATTAAGCTTTCCATATGTGATGCCGGCTGGCAAGTAGGCCACTATCGGGAAAATTAGAACTAATAGAACTCCTGGGAAATAGGAAATTCTTTTCGCGAACTCGAGCATAATAAGCATTGTTAGGATCTGCTCGAGCCCAACGCCAAAGCCTACTGCCATAGGTATAATTACAGCCAACCCCATGGTCGCTATAAGAGAGCCCCATGCTCGTATGGGGGATTGGCGAAGCGAATCAAAAAAAGTTAATTGTTGACTCGACGATGCAGATAGATCCGTCTTCATCGGCTATTAGATTCCAAGAACGGTAATAAGAAACAACGCAAACTAATTTCCTCCATCGCAATGCATCCCTGAATCGCCTCTTCCCTTAGTTTGATTGTCTAGGGAAGCCCATCTCATAGAAAGCCAATGAACGCTGTCAGCCTAGTGTCGATCAGCCTTCGGTGGTACCCCGGTTTGTTATTAACTTTTAAGGGACGATCATTAGCGAGCTTATTCAAGCCGAGGCAAATGCTCATTCAACCATTGGTACGTGTCCGATTTTACTGGCCAATTCTTCAACAACCGCGTCCGATCTTTAAAGAAGGCAGCCTGAAAACTGCAATCCCCTGCATGCTGACGAACAGCATCCAAATCAATCAGGGCCCATTGGTTCCGGTCCCAGATCAGATTTGTCCCTTTGAGGTCGCCATGGCTGATGCGTTCACGCTGTAACGCATCCATTAGTCGCTCAAGGGCTTGAAGTTCGGCAACCGGTGGTGACTGGTCCAGATACGGCTGCCAGCGCGCCAGCAAATCCTCACCCGCCATGTATTCGGTCACTAGATAGCTGCGGCTGCGCAACCCGCACCAGCGGCGTTCCAGCATTGCCAAAGGCTTGGGCGTGGCAATGCCGAGGAAACTCAATCGATTTCCTTCCACCCAGCTCTGCCAAGCTCGGCTCGGGCGCCAGAAGCGTTTCACCCAGTGGCCAATGCCTTTGATGTTGTAGCGCTTGATCACCAAGGGACGACCGGCCACTTCGACCAGCGCCACGGTGGAACTGCCGCCCAGTTTGAGTGCTTTGCCAGCGTTGATGGCTGCATCAGGGTTAGCCAGCAGTTCCTTGAGCGCTGCAGCCTCTTGGCGACGCACCACCTGCAGTCCCATGGCCCCACGCTGTACGGCAAATTCGGTGCAGTCACGACCCAGCTTGTGCAAATACTCGCGCAATCGCTCTCGTCGCTTCGTGTCCACTTCCTTGAGTAGAGCTTCCAACGGCAGCGCGTGTTCACCGTTGACCAGTAGATAATGCACCAGCAGCTCTTCGATAAAAGGATCAAAGCCGGCCGAGAGCTGGGCGAAGAACAGGCCGAGGTTTTCCAACACCTTGTTACGCGACAACGCTGCGCCGAGATCTTCAGCGCGAATCGCACCGCCATCGATCAAATACAGCTGCCCCTGATGCCGTAGCAAATTGTCCAAGTGCAAGTCGGCTTGCCAAAGTCCTTTTGCGTGCAGCCCAGCGATGGCACCCAAGGCGTCGGCAAGTACAGCTTGCTGGCCGTCAGACAAAGGAGGCTCATGGGCCACTGCCTGCCAGGCATCGCCAAGGCTTTGCGAGCCGTCGAGATACTCGAACAATAGCCAGCCACCCTCTCCCTCCTGCAGGCCACTGCCTAAAAGCTGTGGCGTGGTTTGCTGCTGCTCGGCCAGTAGCCGCGCACCGGCCAGCTCGCGCTGAAAATGCCGCGCCGCCTTGCCGCCCACCAGTAACTTGGCCAATACCGGCCGGCCGCGCCATTCGCCGAGACCGACATAGCGTTGCCCGGGTATCACCCGTAGCAGGCGGCGCACCTGCAAGGTTTCCGGGCCGGCGCCGTCGGCCAGTTCCAGAGACAGCGGCAATGCCGGGGTGCGGCCGGCACGCGTCAACTCATGCAATTTCAAGGGACGTCTCCGCTCAACCCTGTGCGCCAGGCGCGTATTTGCGTTCAAAACGGGCCTGCAGGCGCGCCGCCCTGCGCTCCAGCCAGTCCAGCAGCCGGGCTTCTTCACGCAGAATCTGGCGCAGTGGCTGGCGGAAGTAGAGGCGCAAGAAGCGCAGCTTGTCGCGGCGACTCAGGCCGATGTTCAGCGCGGAAAAGTACAGCCCGGCCAGGTCCTTGTCGCGCCAGCGCCGCGGCACCCGCTTGCGCGCCTGGGCACGGTGCAGATCAATCAGCGACAGTCGCAGGCTGTCTGCCATTACCGGTTGGTCGGTGTGCAGCAGAAAGTGGCAGATATAACAGTCGCGATGGTTGACCCCGGCGCGATGCATGTCGCCGGTCATCTTCGCCACACGCTGGATCAGGGCTCGCTTGAGGCGCGGCGGTGGCGCTTGCTGCAACCAATCGGCAGTGAAATCTTCAAGGCTGACCGTAGGCGCCAGCTCCTCGGTGACGATGAAGGAATGCTGAGCCGCAGGATTGGCGCCCCGCTCGCCGAAGGCCACGGCCGTCATGGTGGGTACGCCAGCGTCGGTGAGCCGCTGAATGGCGGTCCATTCCTGACCAGCCCCGATCACGGGGGCTTTCAGGGTGCTGATGTTCTTAAATATCTCGCTCCAACCAATGCCACGATGAATCTTGACGAAATAGCCACGCCCCTCGACTTCAGTGCGCAGGGTGCGACGACCTTCCAGCTCGCGGTAGATCTGGCCCTGCAGCTTTTCCACTTCGGCGAAAGGATCTTTGCCCTGCCAAAGCGATTTGAAAGGTTCGCTGAGAAACAGTTTCATCAAAACTCCAGCAGGCGGCACGCCCTCACGGCTGCTCCGCCAGAATGATCTCTGCCGCGCGCTGCGGCATGGAATAGATATCGGCGGCTTGTGCCCAGACTAGAGCATTGCGACACCAGGTCGCACGCTGGGTAGAATCGGCCAGCATCTCAGCCAACCACTGATCAAGCTGTTCTTGCCGGAACGGGCTGGGCAGTACCCTACCGCCCTGCGCCTCGGTGATGTAATGGGCATAACCGCATACATCAGTGGTCAGCACCGGTAGACCAGCAACTATTGCTTCAAGCAATACGGCGCCTGCGCTTTCGTGATAAGCCGGGTGCACCATCAAATCCGCCCCCAACAGGAAACGCGGCACATCGTTGCGGCCTTGGAGAAAGGTTACACGGTCACCTATGCCCAAAGTTTTGCTTTGCGCCAAGAAAGTTTTGGGATTGTCCTGTCCAATGATCATCATCTTGGTGCGCTGGCGAAGGGTGTCCGGCAATGCCGCCAAGGCTCTCAAGGTTCGATCTACCCCTTTTGTTTTGAAGCCTGAGCCGATTTGCACAAGCAACAGCTCTGTTTCCGAAACGTCAAATTCATGCCGTAGTCCTGAACGGATTTTGCCTGCATTGGCAGGTGCTCGGCGATCTAGCGCAATACCTGGTGGCAACATATGTAGACGCTCGGGCTGAGTACCATAGTGCTGAATAAACTGCCTGCGCTGGTCCTCTGCAATCAGCATGATCCTTGTGTTTGCCGACTGCTCAAACACAGCGCGTTCGGTCGCAGAAAAATGCCGGTAGCGCCCACATTGGCGATACAGCCAGCTACGGCCCTGGACTTTGGCCTCGTAGCAGCCATCCGCTGCGTAGTAGACGTCCAGCCCAGGCATCTTGTTGAACCCCACCACGCGGTCCACCGGATGGCGAGCCAGGTCAGCATGCACCCACTCGGTGTATTTCTCGTTGCGCCGATGGTTGGAAACCGCCTTGACTGGAACGTAGCGAACGTCAAAGCCCGGCGGAGTATCACCTTCCCAGGACAGGCAGTACACGCGGATGGCGTGGCCGCGCTGCTGGCATTCTAAGGCGATGCGCAAAAAATCGCGCTGCAGGCCACCGAACGGGAAGTACTTGTAAAGCAGAAAGGCCAGTTGCATCAGGAGTGCTCTTTCAACAGCCGTTGCAGTTCGGGATACACACCGGCGGCATCCAGGCCGTCAAAGCAGGACTTTTCCCGATCGCCACTGCCGGCGTTGGGGCCGGTGGCGCACAGGTGTACCTGGCCCTGACCATAGGCACCAACGCGGCCGGGACGGGTGGGACCATAAAGAGAAATGCTGGGCACATCTAGCGCGGCGGCCAGATGGCCGAGGCCAGTGTCTACCGCAACACAGGCGCGGGCACCAGCAATGACCCGGGCAACCCCGACAAGGTTCAGCTTGGGCAGCACCTGGGCTTTATCCAAACCGGCGGCGATGCGCTCGGCACGGGCCTTTTCCTGCGCACTCCCCCACGGCAGGCGGATCGCCCAGCCCTCGGCATTCAGACGTTCGGCCAGGGCGCGCCAGTCGGCTTCCGGCCAGTGCTTACTGGCCCAGGTAGTGCCGTGCAGGAACACCAGATAAGGCTCATCGATTGGCCCGGCCAGCGCAACGCGATCCAGGCCGTAATCACCGGTGCTGACTGGCAGCCGGTAGCCCAGCGCTTGGGCGAACAGCTGGCGGGTGCGCTCCAACGCGTGTTGCTCGCGGGGCACCTGATAGGTACGGTCATAAAAACGACTGGCCAAGGGCTCGCGAGCTGAGTGCCGATCCAGCCCGGCTATCGGTGCGTTGCAGTAACGGGTCAGCCAGGCGCTTTTCAGCAGCCCCTGGGCATCGATCACCAGATCGTAGTTACCTTCGCGCAGGCATTGCTTGAACTGCCGCCACTCGCCACTCTTGTAAGTGCGCCACAGGTTCTTGCGCCAGCGGCGAATCGCCACCGGAATCACCCGGTCCACGGCCGGATGCCAGGCGGGGATTTCGGCAAAGCCCTCTTCAACTACCCAGTCGAAGCGAATGCCGGGAATCGCCTTAGCAGCGTCGGTGAGTGCCGGCAGGGTGTGGATGACGTCGCCCAGCGAGGAGGTCTTGATCAGCAGAACCCGCACTCACTGCACCTCAATCGGCTGGGGCAGCAGACGCTCCAGCGCCTCGATCACCGCACGCGGTTTGAGGTCACGCAGGCAGTTGTAATGGCCGAAGCGGCAGGTGCGTTCAAAGCACGGGCTGCAGTCCAGACCAAGACGGACAATTTCCACCTGTTCAGCCAACGGCGGGGTGAATTGCGGAGAAGTCGAACCATACACCGCCACCAACGGGCGGCTCAACGCGGCGGCCACGTGCATTAGCCCGGAATCGTTGGAGACGACAGCCGAAGCGGCCGACAGCAGGTCGATGGCCTCGGCCAGGCTGGTTTCGCCGGCCAGGTTGCTGACTTCTTCGCGCAGGCCCGGAATCAGCCGGTTGCGAATCTCCTCGCCACCCGGATGGTCACTTTTCGAGCCGAACAACCAGACTTGCCAGCCCTCGCGAATCTTCGCTTCAGCCACTTGGGCATAATGCTCGGCCGGCCAGCGTTTGGCTTCACCGAACTCGGCGCCGGGACACAGCGCCAACACCGGACGGTCCACGCTCAAGTCGAACTTTTTCAGCGCTGCGGCACGGCTGCTTTCGTCGATTTGCAGGCTGGGGCGCGGATACGGCTGGGGAATCTCGGCACCCGGCTCGAAGGCCAGGGCCATAAAGCGCTCGATCATCAGCGGGTAGCGCTGTTTGTCCAACGTGCGGATGTCGTTGAGCAAGCCATAGCGCATCTCGCCCTTCCAGCCGGTGCGCACGGGAATGCCGGCGAAAAACGGCACCAGGGCCGATTTCAGCGAATTGGGCAGCAGGATCGCCTGATCGTACTGGCCTTTGAGGCTACGGCCGATGGTACGGCGCGTGGCCAGGTCCAGCACGCCGTGGCCGAGCGGAAAGCTCAGGGCGCGACGCACTTCAGGCATGCGTTCGAGAATCGGTCGGCTCCATTCGGGCGCCAGCACGTCGATGCTGCACTCGGGATGGAGCTGTTTGAGACAGGTGAACAGCGTTTGCGCCATTACCATGTCGCCGACCCAACTGGGTCCGATGATCAGAATATTCATAAGAGCAGCTTCAAGCCGCAAGCGTCACGCTGCAAGCCGAAAAGCAATGAATGACTGCTTGTCGCTTGCAGCGTGACGCTTGCCACTATTTGACCAGAGTCCGCCATTCGGCGTGGGCGTCGGTCTGGCCGGTGACCAGGTCGAAATAGGCCTTTTGCAGCTTTTCGGTAACCGGACCACGGCGACCAAGACCGATCTGCCGGCCGTCCACTTCGCGGATCGGGGTCACTTCAGCGGCGGTACCGGTGAAGAAGGCCTCGTCGGCGATGTACACCTCGTCGCGGGTGATGCGCTTCTCGACGATTTCGATACCCTGCTCACGGGCCAGGGTCAGCACGGTGCTGCGGGTGATGCCGTTCAGGCAGGCCGTAACTTCCGGGGTGTAGAGCACGCCGTTCTTGACGATGAAGATATTCTCACCCGAACCCTCCGCCACATAGCCCTCCGGGTCCAGCAACAGCGCTTCGTCGGCGCCAGCGGAAACCGCTTCCTGCAGAGCCAGCATCGAGTTGACGTAGGAGCCACTGGACTTGGCGCGGGTCATGGTGATGTTGACGTGGTGACGGGTAAAGGAACTGGTGCGGATCTTGATGCCGTTGGCCAGGGCTTCCTCGCCCATGTAGGCGCCCCAGTGCCAGGCGGCGACGATCAGGTGCACCTTGAGGTTGTCGGCGCGGATGCCCATGCCTTCGGAGCCGTAGAACGCCAGCGGACGGATGTAGGCGCTGTCCAGCTTGTTTTCACGCACAGCGGCGAGGGTGGCTTCGTTGACCTGATCCTTGGTGAAGGGGATCTTCATGCCCATGATGTGTGCGGAATCGAACAGGCGGTCGGTGTGTGCCTGCAGGCGGAAGATCGCCGTGCCTTGCGGAGTCTTGTAGGCGCGCACGCCTTCGAACACGCCCATGCCGTAGTGCAGACTGTGGGTCAGCACATGGGTGGTCGCGTTGCGCCATTCGACCAACTCGCCGTCATACCAGATCACGCCATCACGATCAGCCATCGACATCGTTGTCACTCCTCAAGGTTATTCATTGATCCGGGCGGCAGCCCGCTACGCCAACCCCAACTCCAGCCAGATGCGCCGAACCTCGCGACGCAATTCGGCGAACTGATCGCCCGGGACTTTACCGGGCTGTTTCTGCAGGGCCAGCCGGTGCGTCGCAGCGCGGTAAGCCTTGTAAGCCTCCTGCAAGAGCTGGACGTCGGCCGCTGGCAGCAGGTCGGCTGCGCTCAGGCCGTCCAGAATGCGCATATTGTCGGTGTAGCGAATCAGCTGCGGGTAATGGTGCGACCACGCCAGGGCCGCGTATTGCACCATAAATTCAATATCGACGATACCTCCGGCATCCTGCTTCAAGTCGAACGGCTGCGTGGCATCGAACGCATTCTCGCCCAGTCCGGCCTGAGTGGCGTGGGTGCCCAGGTTGCCGCGCATCTTGGCGCGCATCTCACTCACCTCATCGCGCAAGGTTTCCAGGACGCGCGCCTGGCCCAGCACCCGCGCGCGCACCGCTTCAAATCCTTCAGCCACTCGCGGGCTGCCCACCAGCACCCGGGCGCGAATCAGCGCCTGGTGCTCCCACGTCCAGGCTTCGTTTTCCTGGTAACGGGCAAAGGCGCTGAGCGAGCTGACCAGCAGCCCCGAGGCGCCGGACGGGCGCAAGCGCATGTCCACCTCATAGAGCTGGCCAGAGGTGGTGTGGGTGGTCAGCAGATGAATGATGCGCTGCCCCAGCCGGGTAAAGAACGAGGTGCCATCCAAGGGCTTGGGCCCATCCGTATCGGCTTGCGGGTCACCGTCATGGATGAACACGAGATCCAGGTCCGAGCCATGCCCCAGCTCGATGCCACCGACCTTGCCATAACCAACAATGACGAAATCCGGATCGCAGTCGCTGCCGTCAATGCGCTTGGGCATGCCGTGCCGTGCCACGGTGTCCCGCCAGGCCAGCGCCAGCACCTGATCGAGGATCGCCTCGGCCAGCCAGGTCAGGTAATCGCTGACTTTCATCAGCGGCAAGGTGCCGGCAAACTCCGAAGCAGCCACCCGCAGACTGTGGGCTAATTTGAAATGACGTAGCGCTTCCATCTGCTGCTCAAGGTCGTCCTCGGGAATCCTCGTCAGCCGCTCACGCAGTTCGGCGGCCAGCTCCGGAGCCTGGGGCGGGCTGTACAACCGCCCTTCGTTGAGCAGCTCATCGAGCAGCAGCGGGTAGCGAGCGATCTGCTCAGCGATCAGCGGGCTGGCTGAGCACAACTGCAACAGCCGGGTCAGGGCGCCGGGGTTTTCGGTGAGTAGCACCAGGTACGCAGAACGCCGGGCGACCGCGGCCACCAGTGGCATGACCCGCTCCAGCACCTGGTCCAACTCGTCGTGCTCGACTGTCTGCGCCAACAGGCGCGGCATAAAGGCATCCAGCCGTTCGCGACCCAGGCGCTGCATGCTGCGCACCTGATTGCCATTGCGCAGATCCTGCAGGCGGCGCAGGGCTACGTCCGGCGCTTGGAAGCCGGCCTCGGCCAGTTGTCGCACCGCCATGTCCTCCTCCAGGGTGCCCAGCCACAGCGGCTGCCACTCGCCGCCCACCACCTCGTCTTCGTCCTCACCATCCGGATCGGCGATCACCTGATGAAAATGCCAGTCGATACGCTCGCGCCAGTGCTGCAGTCGTTCGAGGAAGGCCGTCCAGTTGTCGAAACCCATGATGAAGGCCACCCGTGCCTGCTCGCGCGGGTCGTCCGGCAACATCTGCGTCTGCCGGTCGGCGATGGCCTGCAAGGCATGCTCGGTGTAGCGCAGGAAGCGATAGCCGTCGCGCAGCTCGGCCACCACTGGCGCCGGCAGGTAACCCTGGCCTTCAAGGATGGCTAACACCTTGAGCAACGGGCGCAGTTGCAGACTCAGGTCACGGCCACCGTGAATCAGCTGGAAGGCTTGCGCAATGAACTCCACTTCGCGGATACCGCCAGCGCCTAACTTGATGTTCTCCGCCATGCCCTTGCGGCGCACCTCCTGCTGGATCAGCTGCTTCATGGTGCGCAGCGCCTCGATCGCCGAGAAATCCAGGTAGCGGCGATAGACAAACGGCTGGAGGATTTTCAGCAGCCGAGCCCCTTCGCGCCGATCACCGCCGACCACCCGCGCCTTGATCATCGCATAGCGCTCCCAATCCCGGCCCTGGTCCTGGTAGTACTGCTCCAACGCGGCAAAGCTGAGCACCAGGCCGCCGCTGGAACCGTAGGGTCGCAGGCGCATGTCGGTGCGGAACACGAAACCGTCCACGGTGATGGCATCCAGTGCCTTGATCAGCTTCTGGCCCAGGCGGGTGAAGAACTCCTGGTTATCCAGCGAGCGCCGGGCGCCCTCGGTCTCGCCCGCTTCGGGGAAGCCGAAAATCAGGTCGATGTCCGAGGACAGATTGAGTTCATGGGCGCCCAGCTTGCCCATTCCCAGGATGATCATCTGCTGCGACGCGCCACTGCGCCGGCCGGTGGGCGTTCCGAACTGTTCGCAGTGACGCGGGTACAGCCACTGGTAGGCCAGATCGATGCAGGCATCGGCCAGGTCGGACAGATCGCGGCAGGTTTCAGCCAGATCAGCCAGCCGGTTGACGTCGCGCCAGATGATGCGCAGCTGCTGGCGGTTGCGAAAGCGGCGCAGCGTGCGGGACAGTTCCTCTTCCTGAGTGCAATCAGCCAGCCATGCCAGCAGCTGAGCGCGCATCTCGCTGGAGCGCAAGGTGCACTCCAATTCGCCTGATTCAGCCAGGGCGAGAAAGCCTGCCGCGTCACGCGACGCCTGCTCAGCGACAAAATCACTGGCCACACAGGCACGAGCAAAGGCCTGCCAGCGCTCCGCCGGCCATCCCTCGGTTCCCTGCCCCAGCTCTTCAGCCTTGGCGAGCAACGCCGCCCGCCCTCGCTCAGCCAGAGGCTCAAGCGCAACGGGGATGGCAACGAGAGAGGGCAGACTCATGGTGGATTCCTTGGCATGAACGCGGGCAATACCGCCAGCAGATAGCGCAAATGGGGGCTTAGTCAATCCTTCCTCTTAAAAAATGTCGCCCTGCGTTCATCTAATGAGTTCGCCCCGGCCGGTGTTCAAGGAGGTCGGCTGCGTGCTCCGGCCGCTGTGCAATGTCTCGGCCCGGTATTGGGACCGGTCCGTGGTCTATTCTTGCCCATCTGAACCTTGGCCTGCAGGGATCGCGACGAGACGTTTTTGTAGTTTTACCTACTTTCGTATGTATCGAGACAGGTGATTCTTGCGTCGATATGTAGTAAAACTACAAAACCGAGCTGATCGCTCGGTCTACACAATGAATAAGAGACTGCCGCCCCACAAAGGCGTCAGAGTCACCGCGAGGCGGGCCTATCACGGGTACGCCTTATTGCCCTGGAGCAAGCCATGCAAGACCTCGACCCCATCGAAACCCAGGAATGGCTGGATGCCTTGGAATCCGTCCTCGACCGTGAAGGCGAGGAGCGTGCGAAATACCTCATGACCCGCATGGGTGAACTGGCCTCGCGCACCGGCACCCAGCTGCCCTACGCGATTACCACACCCTACCGCAACACCATTCCGGTCACCCACGAAGCTCGCATGCCCGGCGACCTGTTCATGGAACGCCGCGTACGCTCGATCGTGCGCTGGAACGCACTGGCCATGGTCGCGCGCGCCAACAAGCAGGACTCCAGCCTGGGCGGACACATCTCTACCTTCGCCTCCAGCGCGACCCTGTATGACATCGGCTTCAACTACTTCTTCCAGGCCCCGACCGAAGAACACGGCGGCGACCTGGTCTATTTCCAAGGCCACGCCTCCCCGGGCGTGTACGCCCGCGCCTTCCTCGAAGGGCGCATCACGGAAGACCAACTGAACAACTTCCGCCAGGAAGTCGACGGCAAAGGTCTGTCCTCTTACCCGCACCCGTGGCTGATGCCGGACTTCTGGCAGTTCCCCACCGTGTCCATGGGTTTGGGCCCGATCCAGGCGATCTACCAGGCACGTTTCATGAAGTACCTGGAGAGCCGTGGTTTCATTCCCGCCGGCAAGCAGAAAGTCTGGTGCTTCCTGGGCGACGGCGAGACCGACGAGCCGGAATCCCTCGGCGCCATTTCCCTGGCCGGCCGTGAGAAGCTCGACAACCTGATCTTCGTGATCAACTGCAACCTGCAGCGCCTGGACGGCCCGGTGCGCGGCAACGGCAAGATCATCCAGGAACTGGAAGGCAACTTCCGTGGCGCTGAATGGAACGTCATCAAGGTGATCTGGGGCCGCCTGTGGGACCCGCTGTTTGCCAAGGACACCGACGGCCTGCTGCAGCAGCGCATGGAAGAAGTGGTCGACGGCGACTACCAGAACTACAAGGCCAACAACGGCGCCTTCGTGCGCGAGCACTTCTTCGGTGCGCGTCCGGAGCTGCTGGACATGGTCAGCGACCTCTCCGACGAAGAGGTGTGGAAGCTCAACCGTGGCGGCCACGACCCGTTCAAGGTGTATGCGGCCTACCACGCGGCGGTCAACCATACCGGCCAGCCGACGGTTATCCTGGCCAAGACCATCAAGGGCTACGGCACCGGCTCGGGCGAGGCACAGAACATCGCCCACAACGTGAAGAAGATTGACGTCGAGAGCCTGAAATCCTTCCGCGACCGTTTCGGCGTGCCGATTCCGGACGACCAGCTCGAACACCTGCCGTTCTACAAGCCAGAGCCCGACAGTCCGGAAATGAAGTACCTGCTCAAGAGCCGCGAAAAGCTCGGCGGTTTTGTACCGCAGCGCCGCGCCAAGAGCATCAGCATTCCTACTCCGCCGCTGGAGACCCTCAAGGCCATCCTCGACGGCTCAGGCGACCGCGAAATCTCTACCACCATGGCCTTCGTCCGCGTACTGGCTCAGTTGGTCAAGGACAAGGACCTAGGCAGCCGCATCGTGCCCATCGTGCCTGACGAGGCGCGCACCTTCGGCATGGAAGGCATGTTCCGCCAGCTCGGCATCTATTCCTCGGTCGGCCAGCTGTATCAGCCGGTGGATAAAGACCAGGTAATGTTCTACCGCGAGGACAAGAAGGGCCAGATCCTCGAGGAAGGCATCAACGAAGCCGGTGCCATGTCCAGCTGGATCGCTGCCGCCACCGCGTACAGCAACCACAACCAGCCGATGCTGCCGTTCTACATCTTCTACTCAATGTTCGGCTTCCAGCGCATTGGCGACCTGGCATGGGCAGCCGGCGACAGCCAGGCGCGCGGCTTCCTGATTGGCGGCACCGCCGGGCGTACCACGCTCAACGGCGAAGGTTTGCAGCACCAGGATGGTCACAGTCATATCCTTGCCTCGACCATTCCCAACTGCCGCAGCTATGACCCGACCTACGGCTACGAGCTGGCCGTGATCATCCGCGAAGGCATTCGCCGGATGACCGAGGAGCAGGAAAACATCTTCTATTACCTGACGGTGATGAACGAGGCCTACCAGCAGCCGGCCATGCCTGAGGGCGTGGAAGACGGCATCATCAAGGGCATGTACCTGCTCGAGGAAGACAAGAAGGAAGCCGCACATCACGTGCAACTGCTCGGTTGCGGCACCATCCTGCGTGAAGTGCGCGAGGCGGCGAAGATTCTGCGTGCGGACTACAACATCGGCGCCGATGTGTGGAGCGTCACCAGCTTCAACGAACTGCGCCGCGAAGCCCTGGCCGTGGAACGCCGCAACCGCCTGCATCCGGAACAGAAGCCGCAGCAGAGCTATGTCGAACAGTGCCTGTCCGGTCGCCAGGGTCCGGTGATCGCTTCGACCGACTACATGAAGCTGTTCGCCGACCAGATCCGCCAGTGGGTCCCGGTCAAGGAATACAAGGTGCTCGGCACCGACGGTTACGGCCGCAGCGATACGCACCAGAAACTGCGCGACTTCTTCGAAGTGGACCGCAAGTGGGTTGTACTGAGCGCACTGGAGGCTCTGGCCGACCGCGGCGACATTGAGCGCACTGTGGTTGCCGAGGCGATTGCCCGCTTTGGTATCGACACCAACAAGCCCAACCCGCTGGATTGCTGAGGAGCGAAGAAATGAGCGAATTGATTCGTGTCCCTGACATTGGCAGCGGCGAAGGCGAAGTCATCGAACTGTTCGTCAAGGTTGGCGATCGCATCGAGGCCGAACAGAGCCTGCTGACCCTGGAGTCCGACAAGGCCAGCATGGAAATCCCGGCGCCCAAGGCCGGGGTGGTCAAGAGCCTGAAGGTCAAGCTCGGCGACCGCCTGAAAGAAGGCGACGAGCTGTTGGAGTTGGAAGTCGAGGGTGACGAAAACGTCGCCCCGGCCGTAGAAGCCAAGCCTGCGGAAGCGGCGGCCGAGGCTCCGAAAGCCGAGGCCCCGGCCGCCCCGGCACCGGCTGCGGCGTCTGCCACCAGCAGCCAGGAAATCCGCGTGCCGGACATCGGCTCGTCCGGCACCGCCAAGGTCATTGAAGTTCTGGTCAAGGTTGGCGATACGGTGGAAGCCGAACAATCGCTGATCACCTTGGAGTCGGACAAGGCGAGCATGGAAATCCCCTCGCCGGTTGCCGGCGTGGTGGAAAGCCTGGCCGTTCAGCTGGACGCCGACGTCGGTACGGGCGACCTGATCCTGACCCTCAAGGTCGAAGGTGCCGCACCTGCTGCTGCGCAGCCTGCCGCCGCCGCGCCTGCCGCACCGGCCAGCAGTCCTGCGGCTGCGGCTCAGGCAGCGCCGTCGGCAGCACCTGCAGCGGCACCTGCCGCTCCGGTGGCCGCAGCCAACCGTGACAGCAGCAAAGTGCACGCCGGGCCGGCCGTGCGCCAGCTGGCCCGCGAGTTCGGTGTCGACCTGGCTGCCGTGACCGGTACAGGCCCGCGTGAGCGCATCCTCAAGGAAGACGTGCAAACCTACGTCAAAACCATGATGCAGCAGACCAAGGGCGCACCCACCGGGGCGACCGGCGGTGCCGGCATTCCGCCGATTCCGGCTATCGACTTCAGCAAGTTCGGTGAAGTCGAAGAAGTGGCCATGACTCGCCTGATGCAGGTGGGCGCTGCCAACCTGCACCGCAGCTGGCTCAACGTGCCGCACGTCACGCAGTTTGAATCCGCCGACATCACCGAGCTGGAAGCCTTCCGCGTTGCGCAGAAGGCGGTGGCCGAGAAGGCGGGCGTCAAGCTTACCGTCCTGCCACTGCTGCTCAAGACCTGTGCACACCTGCTCAAGGAAATGCCGGATTTCAACAGCTCGCTGGCACCCAGCGGTACTGCACTGATCCGCAAGAAGTACGTGCACATTGGCTTTGCGGTGGACACGCCGGATGGCCTGCTGGTGCCGGTGATCCGCAACGTTGACCAGAAGAGCCTGCTGCAACTGGCGGCCGAAGCGGCCGAATTGGCCGACAAGGCGCGCAACAAGAAACTGTCGCCCGACGCCATGCAAGGCGCCTGCTTCACCATCTCCAGCCTCGGCCATATTGGCGGCACCGGCTTTACGCCGATCGTCAACGCGCCGGAAGTGGCGATCCTGGGTGTTAGCAAGGCGACCATGCAGCCGGTCTGGGACGGCGCGGCCTTCCAGCCCAAGCTGATGCTGCCGCTGTCGCTGTCCTACGACCATCGGGTGATTAACGGCGCCGCCGCCGCACGCTTCACCAAGCGCCTGTCCGAGCTGCTCGCGGACATCCGCACGATGCTCCTGTAATACCCGCCGGGGCCAGCGCCCCGGCACCGTTCCTTCTAACGAGCATGCGCCACGCTCGTACCTCAAACCCTGCCGATTGGCAGGGTTTTTTTTGCACTTCGCTTGCGATCAGCCAAGAAGCTGGGAACGCTCTAGAGTAGGCTTACTAGCAACGTCGTATGGCTAGGCACTCATGCGTGCTGGTTATCCGGCATGTGCAGCTTGCCGCGTTGACGATAACGCCACATAGTAGCCAAGTGCCCCATTCGAAAACTCAGGCTCGCGTATCGATTTGCCTGAACGATAAATAGAAAACCATTAGCGTGACCCTTGTTAGCGAGCCTTCATGTTCAAGCAGCCCGAATCCGCGTCAGAGCTTATCGCGCAGTTGCCCTCGCTGGCCCGCTTCGGCTTGGCTCGTTTCGCTCGTCCCAACAATGAAGAGTGGCGGCTGACCTGCGACTATGCGGAAGGAGCTGAAGACGCGCTTTGGTCGCGGCTCGTTGACGCTCGTTATGACGAACTGATTTCCTTGGCGTTACGCCGGCAGTTGCACCAGTTGGTGCAGCGGCAATTGCAAAGCAGTAGCCACTATCGTTTGAGTTACTCCCTGAACACCCCGCGCGGCCCGCTTAAATTGCTGGAAATCGGCGAACATACTGGTGATTGGCTGCAGGGCTACCTGTTGGCACAACAGCCCACCCCGATCAGTCGCGAGGGGATATGCCTAAGTGCCATCGAACAAAGCGCTCAGGCCTTTTTACTGGTGGATACTCGCGGCCGGATCACCTATGCCAATCCCAGCCTGTGCACCATCACCCACTACAGCCTTGAGGAACTTCTGGGCCGTCGGCTCGCAGAGCTGCCCCCGCTGGATAGCGTCGCGGAGTTGTTCCGCGATGCCATGCACCAACGGCCCGAACACGCCAGTTGGACAATTGAATTCCCCAGCCATCGCAAAAATCTCGAGCCCTATTGGGGGCGTGTAACGATTTCCCGTGTGCGCGACGAGAACGGTCGAACCAGCCATTTTTCCGGGCTCTGGGAAGACATTACCCTGAGCAAGCTGAACCAGCAGCAGTACCAGCAACAAGCGCTCACCGATTCGCTGACCGGCCTTGGCAACCGCGAATACTTCCTCGCTCTGCTGCAGCGGCGCCTCGAAGCCAAACGGCCCGCACCGTTCAGCGTCCTGCTGATCGACATCGACAATTTCAAACGCATCAACGACAGCCTGGGCCATGAGACCGGTGACAAATTGCTGATCAGCCTGGCCCGCCGCCTGCGCAACAGCTTGGCCTCCACCACCAGCCTCTCACGCTTCGCCAGTAATGAGTTCGCTGTGCTGCTTGACGCTGAAACGGATCAGGCAGCCGAGGATATTGCCCAACAACTGCTGCAGTTACTCGATCTGCCGCTGTTCGTGGCCAACCAATTGATTACCGTGACCGCAACACTGGGCATGGCCTTCTTCCCTCGCCATGGCGACGAGGCGAAAACGCTCACCAAACATGCCAGCCTGGCCCTGCACAAGGCCAAAGAGGTCGGCAAGAGTCGCCTGCAGGTATTCACTGAAAACCTCAACAGCGAAGCCGATTACAACCTGTTTATTGAGAGCAACCTGCGCCACGTGCTGGACCGGAATGAGCTGGAGCTCTACTACCAACCCAAGCTATGCCTTGGAAGCAAACGCCTGATCGGTCTGGAAGCCCTGTTGCGCTGGCGCCATCCAGTCAAAGGGTTGATCTCACCGGACAAGTTCATTGGCCTGGCCGAAGATACCGGACTGATCGTGCCCATCGGCCAATGGGTGATTCGCGAGTCATGCCGAATGCTGCATCATCTCCAAGCCGCAGGGCGCCCCGACCTGCGCATCGCCATCAACTTGTCGCCGCGCCAGTTCCATGATGAGCATCTGGTCAGTTCCATCGAAAATATCCTCAGGGAAGAGCACGCCGACGCCACACGCCTGGAGCTGGAACTGACCGAAAGCCTGCTGCTCGACTTCAGCACCAACACCTTCGAGCAGCTGACCCGCCTGAAAGCCCTGGGCTTTACCCTGGCCATGGACGACTTTGGTACGGGCTACTCGTCGCTGAGTTATCTGAAGAAATTTCCGCTGGATGTGATCAAGATCGACCGCAGCTTCATCAAGGATATCCCGGACAGTCAGGACGACATGGAAATCACCTCAGCGGTGATTGCCATGGCTCACAAACTAAAGCTGCAAGTGGTCGCCGAAGGCATCGAAACCGACGCCCAATTGGCTTTTCTGCAGCTTCAGCATTGCAACCTCGGGCAAGGCTTTCTGTTCGACAGGCCCATTGCCGGCAGCGGCTTGCTTGAGCATCTGCAACGTTATCCTGCGTAACGACCGCACAGTTAGCCGCTGGCAAGAGGACGCTACCCTAAACCAACTGGCTCCCGTCATGGCAAGGGGGTAGGCTGAAGCCCAGTTCTTGCACACCGGGAGTTTCACATGTTTGCTACTACTGCCCACCACGCCGCACTGCCCAGTGCCGAACAGGCGTTGCCCGGACGTGACACGCCGATACCGGTCCCGCACAGCCATTACGTGAACGGTCATCCGCTGCAGCCGCCCTTCCCGGGCGGTCTCCAACAGGCGATTTTTGCCCTCGGTTGTTTCTGGGGCGTAGAGCGACGCTTCTGGCAACAGCCTGGCGTCTGGAGCACAGCGGCCGGATACATCGGCGGGCGTACGCCCAACCCCACCTATGAAGAAGTGTGCAGCGGGCTGACCGGGCACACTGAAGCGGTGCTGGTGGTATTCGATCCACAGCTCATTGATTACGCAGCGCTGCTCAAGCTGTTCTGGGAGGCTCATGACCCGACCCAGGGCATGCGCCAGGGTAACGATATCGGCACCCAGTACCGCTCGGCCCTCTACTGGCTGAATGAGGAGCAGAAAGCTGCCGCCCTGGCCAGCCGCGACGCTTATGCACAGCAACTGGCAAAGGCCGGGTTTGGTCCAGTCACCACGGAAATCGCCGAAGCGCCGCCGTTTTATTACGCCGAGGCTTATCACCAGCAATACCTGGCAAAAAACCCCAATGGTTATTGCGCGCTGCGCGGCACGGGAGTTTGTCTGCCGTAGGCGGCGAGTTAGCAGGAGCGTGGTTGGCTGAAGCCGATACCCTGGCGAACCTGCGCCATGGGTATCGCTGCGGTGTTGGCTTTTATACAGCGAAACGGGGTTTGGCGATGATCCGCCAGTCCTCACCCACCGCGCGTATGTCGACGATGCGTAATTCACGCGCTTCGCTCATACGCTCCAGCGGCAGATCCAGCAAGGGGCGGGCGCTGGAGCCGAGGAACTTGCCAGCGACGAAGATCTGATACTCATCGACCAGATCCTGCTGGGCAAAGGCGCCAGCCAGGCGCGGCCCGGCTTCCACCAGCACCTCGTTGGCACCGCGCGCAGCCAATTCACGCAGCAAGGCCGGAAGATCCACCTGCCCTCCTTCACCCGGCACGCTCAGGCATTGGTGACCAGCAGCCGGATAATCCACACCGGGTGACGAAGTCGCCACCAGTGCCGCGCCAGCCTTAAAAAACGGCGCATCCAAGGGCACGCGACAACGTCCATCGACCAGTACCCGCAACGGCGGACGGCCCAGCGCCAGCGCCGTCTGCTCGGTATCCAAACCCAGCTCGTTGCCGCGTACCGTAAGCCGCGCCTGATCCATCAAAACGGTATCAGCGCCGGTCAGCACCACACTGGACTGTGCGCGCAGGCGCTGCACTGCTGCACGCGCCGCAGCGCCGGTGATCCATTGGCTTTCGCCGCTGGCCATCGCCGTGCGTCCGTCCAGGCTCATCGCCAGCTTGACCCGCACATAAGGCAGGCCCGTTTCCATACGCTTCACAAACCCGCAGTTCAGCTCACGCGCCTCGTCCTCCAACACTCCGCTAGCGACCGCGATACCGACACTGCGCAACCGCTCGAGGCCACGCCCCGCGACCTGTGGATTGGGGTCTTGCATGGCCGCCACCACCCGGGTGACCCCCGAGCTCACCAACGCTTCGGCGCACGGCGGCGTGCGACCGAAATGGCTGCACGGCTCAAGGGTGACGTACGCAGTGGCACCCCGAGCGCGCTCGCCGGCCTGGCGCAAGGCATGCACTTCGGCGTGCGGCTCGCCGGCGCGTACATGCCAGCCTTCACCGACCACCTCGCCATCGCGCGCGATTACACAACCGACTCGCGGGTTGGGATGGGTCGAATACAATCCCCGGCGCGCCAACTCCAAGGCACGCGCCATATACAGCTGATCGTTCATGGCTTGGACGGCTCGCGGGCCAGGCGTTCAATTTCCTCACGGAACTCGTTAAGGTCCTGGAAGCGACGGTAGACGGACGCGAAACGGATATAGGCGATTTCATCCAATTGCTGCAGAGCACTCATCACCAGCTCGCCAACCACCAGGGATTTGACCTCGCGCTCGCCCGTGGCGCGCAACTGATGCTTGATGTGGGCAATTGCCGCTTCCAAGCGCTCGACACTTACCGGGCGCTTTTCCAGCGCGCGCTGCATCCCGGCGCGCAGCTTGTCCTCATCGAAGGGCTGGCGGCTGCCGTCCTGCTTGATCAACCGCGGCATCACCAGCTCCGCGGTCTCGAAGGTGGTGAAGCGCTCGCCACACGCCAGGCATTCGCGCCGGCGCCGAACCTGGTCGCCTTCGGCAACCAGACGCGAATCGATGACCTTGGTGTCATGGGCGCTGCAAAAGGGACAGTGCATGGGCGAAGAACCTGATGAAAGAACCAGGCGCCATGGTAGCGCATCCCCTTGAGCAGACAAATCGGCCGGGCTTGCAGCTACACTCGACCTCCTTTTCAGCCTGCCACCTTCACCATGAACACACCACACACCCTGCAACAGGCGCTCCATGAACTGCTCGGCGATGCGCGCCTAAGCGCCACGCCGTTGCCCGATACGGATCTACGCCTGTGGCTGATCGATGCCGACAATATGGACCGCGCCTTCAGCCCCGAAGAAACCCGGCGCATTCTTGAAGAGCCGCCGTACTGGAGTTTTTGCTGGGCCAGTGGATTGGTGTTGGCACGCTGGCTGGCCGAGCATCCGCAGTGGGTGAAGAATAAGCGCGTGCTGGATTTCGGCGCGGGTTCTGGCGTCGCGGCCATTGCCGCCGCCAAGGCCGGCGCGCTGGAAGTGGTGGCCTGCGACCTTGACCCCTTGGCGCTGGCGGCCTGCCGGGCCAATGCTGAGCTCAACGGCGTGGAGTTGGGCTACTCGGCGGATTTTTTTGCCGAAGGTGATCGCTTCGACCTGATTATCGTCGCCGATGTGCTTTACGACCGCGCCAACCTGCCGCTGCTTGATCACTTCCTCAGTCGCGGCCAGGAAACCTTGGTGGCCGATTCAAGGGTCAAGAATTTCCACCATCCGCTGTACCGGCATCTCGGCGAGATTGAAGCCTGCACCTGGCCGGACCTGGCCGAGCCGGCGGAATTTCGTCATGTGAACCTGTATCACGCCGCGCGCGTGACGGCCTAGGCCGCCACCAACAAAATGCCCCGCACAGGGCGGGGCATGGATGATCGCAGCGACTCGAGCTTAGAACGTCAGGCCGATGTTCATCCGCGCACCGTCGAACTCTTCCTTGGCGTGGCTTTGATAGCTGGCGCCGACGAAGAACTGGGTATTGGTGGCAGCCGAGCCTGACCAACCGAAATTGACGCCGTATTCAGTCACCTGATCGGAGTACAGCGCATCGCCGGAGTAACGGGTGTCGCGCACGAACACCTGAGTTGCCAGCTGCCACGGCAGGGCAATATGCCAAGCCAGGCCGTTGGTCATCGCCTTGTTGCTCAAGTCGTAGTCGATGACATAAATGTCCTCGTCGTCTTCGTACTCGATGCGCTCGCTGTCGATTTTCACCAAGCTGTTGTTCAGGGTGAAATTCTGGCCAAACAGGCTGAAGTCGTAGCGTGTGGTCAGCGATAGGGCACGCAGCACACCGACGGTAAGAATTTCGGCGGAACCAGCGGCGCCGTAGTCGATGGCCGGAGTAATTTCCAGGCCTTCAATCAGCGGAATGGTCCAGGCAAAGCCCAATTGCAGGCTGTAGCTCTTGGCATCCTCGTTAACCGTGGTGTAGTTCATCGGCATACGGAACTGCAGACGGTGACCCGGGAACCAATCGAGCTTGAAGGTATAGGCCAGCGGCAGGTTGTAGTTAATGACGTCCTGATTGTCCGCCGTGGTATAGCTGCTGTAGCGCAGGCCAAGATCCCACTGGTTGTCGATATCTTGACGGTTGGTACCGGTGATCGAGCTGTTGGTCAGGAAGTAGATGTTGTCGACCATGGTCGACATCAAGCTGCTGGGGTTACCGGCAACGGGGTCGAAGCTGGTGGCTTGCGCGGCGACCTTATTGATCTTGGTAAGGATTTCATGTTCGCCTTTTTCGACCAAGTAATCCTTCAGTTGGTCAATGGCATCGTCGCCCATGGGGTCGTCATTGAACTCCTTGTAAATACCCAGGCTTGGGATATCCAGAATCAGCTTGCTGCCCTTTTCGTAGGTCAGCTGGATGGGCACACCACGAAACCTGATCTGCGCGACCGCGTCATGCTGGCTCTCGTCGAAGCCATCCAAACCCCATTGATCAATGATGAAATCAAGATCGACTACATCGACGGCCTCTTCGGCATCGTTAAAGCTGAAACTTGCCGATTTCCCCCCGGCCGCCCACGACAACGTCACATCAAACAACGCGGCCTGTGCCGATGCGCTCCCCAGCGCAATGGCCGCAGCCAGTACTACTTTGCGGTACATGTTGAAGCTCCCATTTATTGATTTTTTATCCCTACCGCAGCGTTGGCAAATCTAAGCCGGCAAGGCGTGCCATCATTTTGCCTTCCAGCCCTTTAACTGCCAATAGCACCGATGTCGGGAATACGTCTGAGCGCCCGGCTAAAAGCAAAAACCAAACCTCTTCATGGCTCCTTTACAGCCGCCCGTCGGAACCCCTGCGGCTTCCCGTAACGACCGTCCACCCTTACCATGCAGGCACGTCCGTTCCTTCGAGAAAGCTGATGAGCGCTACTCCGTATATCTTCGATGTCACCGAGGCCAGCTTCGAACAGCTGGTGGTTGAAAACTCTTTCCACAAGCCGGTGCTGGTGGACTTCTGGGCCGACTGGTGCGCCCCCTGCAAGGCGCTGATGCCGCTGCTGGCCAAGATCACCGAGGAGTACCAGGGCGAGTTGCTGCTGGCCAAGGTCAACTGCGATATTGAACAAGGCATTACCGCCCGCTTCGGCATCCGCAGCCTGCCCACCGTGGTGCTGTTCAAGGATGGCCAGCCGGTAGACGGTTTCGCCGGCGCGCAGCCGGAATCGGCGGTTCGCGCGATGCTCCAACCCCACGTGCAGATGCCTGCCGCACCGGAGGCCGACCTGCTGGAAAGCGCCCAGGCGCTGTTTGGTGAAGGCCACTTCAGCGAGGCCGAAGCGCTACTCAAGCAATTACTCAGCGAAGACAACGAAAATGCCGCCGGGCTGATCCTGTATGCCCGCTGCCTGGCCGAACGCGGCGAGTTGGGTGAGGCCGAGACGGTACTCAACGCAGTGCAGGGCGACGAGCACAAGCAGGCCCTGGCCGGAGCCCGCGCACAACTGACGTTCCTGCGCCAGGCGGCTGATCTGCCGGACGTTGCCCTGTTGAAATCACGTTTGGCCAAAGATGCGGGAGATGACGAAGCCACCTATCAGCTGGCTATTCAGCACCTGGCGCGCCAGCAATACGACACCGCCTTGGAGGGATTACTGAAGCTTTTCGTGCGCAACCGCAGCTACGCCGACGGCTTGCCACACAAAACCCTGTTGCAAGTTTTCGACCTGCTGGGTAATGACCATCCCTTGGTAACGCAATACCGACGCAAGCTGTATCAGTCGATTTACTGACACAGCTTCAGCCGCGGCGCCAAGCTCACATGGCGATGCAACGCGTCGCGGCTTGCTCCCACGCAGGAACGTGGGAGCCGCCAATCAGTTCCTGAGCTTCGGTCCGTGGGTCGGCCCCTCCACATAAGCCTGTGTGCCAGTTCGGACGTCTGTGGGAGCGGCGACCTCGCCGCGAAGCTTTCAGCACACAATGCAGCTACTGCTCATTGCGTGCCAACCCACCTCTTGCTCCCCTGCCTGGGCACTGGCCGATTACACGCCGGCTTTCAGTCAGACACACTTATCAAAAACCATCAGAACCAAGCTCCCGGCCTCGGCTGTGCTGGCCAGTGCGCAGTGAATATTGTTATAAGATAACGAACCTTGTGCATCACCGGAGTTTCCATGCGTCGCCTGTTGCTTGTTGTCCTGCCTCTCTCCCTGGTTTCGCCCCTCGCTAATGCCTTGACGCATCACGATAATGACGATGCCTATGGAAACGCCAGCCTGCATGCCCATGAGCACGGCGTCGCTCAGCTGGATGTGGCGTTGGAGGGCAAGCAGCTTGAGCTGGAGATACACAGTCCGGCAATCAACCTGCTGGGCTTCGAGCATTTCCCCAAAAACACGGCCGAGGAAGCCCGAGTCGAGGCCGTGCGCGAGCTGCTCGAACAGCCCCGCATCCTGTTCAGCCTTCCCGCCATGGCCAAATGCGAGGCGGAGCGCCAGGCGATCAACAGCCCACTGTTCGGTGTGGCAGCCGGTGATGTCGACCATCTGGCCCTGCATGATGACGAAGACGCCCTTGCCGATACGGCGGAACAGGAGCATGCGGAGATTCATGCCCACTACCAGTTTGACTGCGCAAAACCTGACGCCTTGCAGGGCCTTGACCTGAGCCCTCTGTTCCGCCAATTCCCCGGCACCCGGCGCATTCAGGTCCAGTTGATCGGCCCCAAGGGCCAGCAGGGCCATGAGGTGACGCGCAGCCAGCCGCGTCTGTCCTTTTAAGTCACGCGGAACAATCCCGCCTTCTTTTTCCAGGGATGTCATGACCGCTTTTAATTTGCTTGAACTCTCTCAGCTCGGTTTCGCCTGGCCCGGTCAGGCTGAGTTGCTGGATATTCCTACCTTCCAGCTAGCCAAGGGCGAAAGCCTGTTTCTCAACGGCCCCTCCGGGAGCGGCAAGACCACTCTGCTCGGCCTTTTGGGCGGCGTGCAAAAGGCCGGGCGTGGCAGCGTGCGTCTGCTCGACCAGGACCTGAGTCTGCTCAGCGCCGGTGCTCGTGACCGCTTTCGCGTCGATCACACCGGCTACATCTTTCAGCAGTTCAACTTGCTGCCTTTTCTATCGGTACGCGAAAACGTTGCCCTACCCTGCCGCTTTTCCAGGTTACGCACCAAACGCGCCCGGCAACGCCACGGCAGCGTCGAGCAGGCTGCCAACCAATTGCTCAATCACCTGGGCTTGCCCTCCGCGTTGCACGAACGCCGTGCCGAAGCCTTGTCCATCGGTCAGCAGCAACGCGTCGCCGCGGCCCGCGCGCTGATCGGCCAGCCGGAATTGGTGATTGCCGACGAACCGACGTCGGCCCTCGACGCCGATGCCCGAGAAGCGTTCCTGCACTTATTGTTCTCCGAGTGCCAGGCGGCAGGCGCCAGCCTGCTGTTCGTCAGTCACGACCAGAGCCTGGCGCCGTTGTTCGACCGCAGCGTCTCCCTGCTTGACCTCAACCGCGCCACCCGCGCCCAGGAGATTTGAGATGCATCTGCTGCGTCTGGCCCTGGCCAGCCTGGCCAACCGCCGCTTTACCGCACTGCTGACGGTGTTCGCCATTGGCCTGTCGGTATGCCTGTTACTGGCCGTGGAGCGGGTGCGTACGGAAACCCGCGCCAGCTTCGCCAGCACCGTGAGCGGCACCGATTTGATCGTCGGCGCACGTTCCGGCTCGGTAAACCTGTTGCTGTACTCGGTATTCCGCATTGGCAACGCCACCAACAACATCCGCTGGGACAGCTACCAACGCTTCGCCGAACATCCCCGCGTCGCCTGGTCGATTCCGATGTCTTTGGGCGACTCGCACCGCGGTTACCGGGTACTCGGCACCAGCACGGCCTATTTCGAGCATTTCCGCCATGGCCGCAAACAGGCTTTGCAACTGACTGAGGGTCGCGCCTTCGCAGACGATCCGTTTGAGGTGGTTTTGGGCGCTGAAGTGGCCAGCGCGCTGGGTTATCAGCTCGAGGACCATATTGTCCTGGCCCACGGGGTCGCCCGGGTCAGCCTGACCCACCACGACGACAAGCCGTTTCGCGTGGTCGGCGTCCTGGCGCGAACTGGCACGCCGGTGGACCGCACCCTGCACGTGTCGCTGGAAGGCATGCAGGCGCTGCACATCGACTGGCGCAACGGCATGCCGGCGCGTGGCAACCAGGTGATCAGCGCCGAGCAGGCGCGCCAACTGGACCTGCAACCGCAACAGATCACCGCGTTCATGCTCGGCCTGCACAGCAAAGTGGCCACTTTCGCCCTGCAGCGCGAGATCAATCAATATCGCGGCGAGCCTTTGCTGGCGATTCTGCCTGGCGTCGCCCTGCAAGAGCTGTGGAGCCTGATGGGCACCGCGGAACAGGCGTTGTTCGTGGTCTCGCTGTTCGTGGTTCTGACCGGGCTGATCGGCATGCTGACGGCCATTCTCACCAGCCTCAATGAGCGTCGCCGGGAAATGGCTATCCTGCGATCGGTGGGTGCGCGCCCCTGGCATATCGGCGGGTTGCTGATCGTCGAAGCCTTCGCGCTGGCGCTGGCCGGCGGCGTCCTCGGTCTGGGGTTGCTTTATGTGGGTATCGCCCTCGCGCAAGGGCCTCTGCAAAGCCACTACGGCCTTTACTTGCCGCTGGCGTTACCCAGTTCCTGGGAATGGAGTCTGTTGGGTGCCATTCTGGTGGCAGCCGTGCTGATGGGCAGCGTGCCCGCCTGGCGCGCCTACCGGCAGTCGCTGGCCGATGGTTTATCGATTCGCCTGTGAGGAAACCCATGACACGTCTGCTATTCGTTCTGCTACTGGCCGCCACCCCAGCATTTGCTGCCGCCGAAGTCCGTGAGCTGCAATGGTCCGACCTGATCCCCGCCGGCGCCCCGCTGCCGGATCTAGAGCCGATGCCGCTGCATGATTTGTCCGACTTGGGCGAGGTACTTTCCGAGGATGGGCCGCCCGCTCCCCAGCAAGCACCCAACGAGCCGGTGGTAGAAGCGCTGGACGGTCAGCGGATCAAGCTACCTGGCTATGTGGTGCCGCTGGACATTACCGAGGCGGGGCGTGTCATCGAGTTTCTGCTGGTGCCCTACTATGGGGCCTGCATCCATGTACCGCCCCCACCCTCCAACCAGATCGTCCACGCCACCAGTGAACTGGGCATCCGCCTGGAAGACCTGTGGCTGCCGTTCTGGATCGAGGGTCCCTTGAAGGTGGCACACGCCAGCAGCGAACTGGCCGAGGCCGGCTACCAGATGCAGGCGGAGAAAATCATCGTCTACGACATCGAGCAACTGCAGGGTTATTGAACCGGCACCTTGCCGGCCGCGCGTGACAAGCTGTCGCATAGGCGCTGGGCAAACCGTTGCGCTGGATCAAAAAACGCCTGTCCCAGGCTCCTAACATGGGCTCCAACCAAGACATACCTCTGCCTCGATTGGAGTTACCCATGCGCACGACACTACTCGCTGCTTCCGCCCTGGCCCTCGCCATCGCCGCCCCGCTCGCCCATGCCCACAAGGCCGGTGACATCATTGTGCGTGCCGGTGCAGTAACGGTGGATCCGCGAGAGGACAGTTCCCTTCTCAATCTCGACGGCGGCAATGTCCCGGGTACAGGCGCCACCTTGAACAGCGACACCCAGCTGGGCTTGAACTTCGCTTATATGCTCACCGATAAGGTCGGTATCGAGCTGCTGGCCGCCACCCCATTCACCCATGAGGTAGGTGTCAAAGGCGTTAGCGCCGCGACGGGAATCCCAGGTCTGGACGGTAAACTGGGCGAGGTCACCCACTTGCCGCCAACCCTCAGCGCCGTGGTCTACCCGCTGGATAATAACTCCGCCTTCCAGCCCTATTTGGGCGTCGGCATCAACTACACCGTCTTCTTCGACGAGGAGTTGACCGCTGAACGCAAGGGCCAACAGTTCAGCAACCTCAGCCTGGATAGCTCCTGGGGCCTGGCCTTCCAGGTTGGCGCCGACTACATGCTGACCGACAATCTGATGCTCAACGCCCAGGTGCGTTATATCGATATCTCCACCGACGCCACAGTGAAAGGTCCCGGCGCCCTGGGTGTCCAGGAAACCAAGGTCAGCGTCGACGTCGACCCGATGGTCTACATGGTCGGCTTGGGCTACAAGTTCTAAGCTCATCCTCTACAGCGAAAGGCGTCGAATTCGGCGCCTTTTTTTGTTTACAGCAGCAACTGTTATGAACGCCCTAACAACTTCGCCAGCCCTTCACGCATGCCGGTCGGCTCGGGGAATGCAAAACGCGCCAGCAGCCGTGCATTGTTGGCCCGCGAATGACGGATATCTCCGGCACGCGCCGGAAGGTGGCTCACTTCGGGCAAACCGCCGAGCACATCGCCAATGGCCGCCAGCAATTGATTCAAACTGGTGGCCCGACTCAGGCCAAGATTGACCGCGCCTGCTTCCAGCGTTTCGGCTTCCAGCGCCTGCACCAGCACCTCAACCAGGTCGCCGACATACACGAAGTCGCGGGTCTGCTCTCCATCCCCGAACACGCTGATGGGCAAGCCTTTTTGCGCCCGCTCGGTAAAGATGCTGATTACCCCGGAATAGGGCGAAGACGGGTCCTGACGTGGCCCGAAGATATTAAAGAAACGGAAGATCGCCGGTTCCAGGCCATGCTGCCGGCGATAGAAATCCAGGTAATACTCACTGGCCAGTTTGTCCGCGGCATAGGGCGTCAGCGGTGCCTTGGCCGTATCTTCGTCAATCGCCTCGCCTTCGCCATTGTTGCCATACACCGCGGCGCTGGACGCGAACACCACGCGACGCACGCCCTGCTCACGCATCGCCTCGCACAGGTTCAGGGTGCCGACCAGATTGCTCTGGTGAGTGCCCACCGGGTCGTCCACCGACGCCTGCACCGAGGCCACCGCTGCCAGGTGCACCACCGCCTGGCAGCCCTGCAAGGCCTGGCGCACCACGGCGGCATCTGCGACATCGCCTTCGATCAGGCTCAGGCGCGGATGCTCCAGTTGCAGGTTGGCGTGTTTGCCGGTGGACAGGTTGTCCAGCACACGCACGGCATAACCACGCGCCAGCAAGGCATCGGCCAGGTTGGAGCCAATGAAGCCGGCACCGCCGGTGATCAGTATCGGGGCATCATTCATGACGGAAATAACGATCCAGTAAGGGCGTCAGGCCCGTGCGCCAGGCACGCGGTTTGACGCCAAAGGTATTGAGAATCTTCTTGCAGGCCAGCACTGCGTGCTGGGGCTCTTCCGCCGCATCAACACAGGCTGCGTGAGCCTTGGCGGCGATTTCCACGCTGGGCATGCTGCGCAGAGTTCGCGCCTCGGCAAGAATAGCCTGCCCCACAGTCAGCGGAGTGGTCGCCTCCTGACCGCCGTAGTGGTAGGTGCCCCACAGCGGCGCCGCACAGTCCAGCTGCTTGAGCACAGCCAGAATGACCCGGGCCACATCATCCACGGGACAGGGATTGCCACGCCGGTCATCGGCCAATTCCAGTTCACCCGCTAGATCGGCACGCTGCAACAACCGTCCAAGAATGCCTTCGGAGCTGTCATCCAGCACCCAGCCCAGACGTAACAGAACATGCCGCGGGCAGATCGCCCGAATGCACTGCTCCATGCGCCAGAGTGATTGCCCACGCAGCCCCAGCGGCATGGCCTCGTCTTTTTCACTGTAGGCGGTGGCGCGCCCGCCATCGAACACCCGATAGCTGGACGGTTGCAGCAGCACGATGCCGTGGTGCTGGCAAAGCTCGGCCAGGCGCTCGACGGCCTGTTCCTGCTCGGCAAAGCGCTGCGCGCAGACCGTCTCGCTCTGGAACCAGTCGAAGTAATAGGCCAGATTAATCAACGCATCGGGGCGGGTATCGTCAAGGAGCTGGGTCAGGCTGGCGACATCCCAGCCATGCAGCGGCGGGCGCGGTGCAATAAAGCCGATGTCTTCTTCGGCCCCCTGGGCAATCAGTGCCTGGCCCAGTGAATTACCACCACCGAGCAACATCAGGCGCATGCGCATGGCATCAACTCTTGCAGGTATGAAGTACGGGTTCGCTGCATGGGAAATCAGTAGGATCCATCTGAAATGCGGTCTTGGAAGGCATGCCGCGTCTGGGAGGCATTTTGCGTGTTTCGTTGAACATCGTCACGCCCCGATCGCTGTCATACCTTCTGTACTACGCTACCAGGCCAATGGCAACCTGCTGCGCAGCGGGCAGATCACCTCTGCAACAGGAAACAGCGAGCCGTAGCATGGCTTCGCGTGATCACGGCGCAAGTCTCAACGAAAAAAAACGCAGCCTAGGCTGCGTTTTTTCAGACACCGTTTAGAACGGAATGTCATCATCGAAGCTGTCGTAATCCGGTGCGGGCTGCTGAGCCGCCGGTTTCGGAGTGGGGCGCGGTGCAGCTTGCTGCTGCGGCGCCTGCTCACGCGGCGGACGCGGAGCTCGCTGGGCGTAGTCGCCGCCTTCGCTGCTGCCGCCACGGCCACCCAGCAATTGCAGGGTGCCGCTGATGTCCACGACGATTTCCGTGGTATAGCGCTTGACGCCGTCCTTCTCCCACTCGCGGGTTTGCAGGCGGCCTTCAACGTAGCATTGCGAACCCTTGCGCAGGTATTCGCCGGCGATTTCCGCCAGCCTGCCGAAGAACACCACGCGATGCCATTCGGTGCGCTCCTGCTGTTGGCCGGTCTGCTTGTCCTTCCAGCTGTCGGTGGTGGCCAGCGTGATATTGGTTACCGCATTGCCGTTGGGCAGGTAGCGGGTTTCCGGATCACCGCCGACGTTGCCGATCAGTATGACTTTGTTAACCCCACGGGCCATGACGTTCTCCTAGGCTTCAGCACGCAGGCGCTGGTTCGACCAGGCGCTCAAGAGACGTGCGATCCAATTGTTCGGTATCCACTTTAATATAGAGGGCGGCCTCCTCGGCCACCACTACGGCATCCGCTACGCCCGGCACTGCCAGCAACCGCTCGGTCAGCCCGGCGTCGGCCATCGCCGTCGGCGACAGCGGCAGGCGCAAGCTGGTCACATAGGGAGGCTCGCGCATGGTAACAGCAATTATCGCCCACAGTGCGCAGAGCAGCGCACAGCCGATGAACACGCCATCCAACCCGCCGACCTGCATCAACCAGCCACCCAGGATGCCGCCAAGCGCAGCACCCAGGAACTGACTGGTGGAATACACGCCCATCGCCGTACCTTTGCCGCCGGCCGGCGACACCTTGCTGATCAATGACGGCAACGAGGCTTCCAGCAGGTTGAACGCGGTGAAGAACAGGATGGCGCCGATCACCAGCGCCATGAGGCTGTGGCCCACCTGCCAGAAATACAGTTCGCAAAACAGCAGCACGAGCACCGCGCCGGTCAAGACCCGCTTCATCTGGCGCTTTTTCTCGGCATAGATGATGAACGGCAGCATGCCGAAGAAGCCCACCAGCATAGCGACCAGATATACCCACCAGTGCTCTTCGCGGGGCAGACCACCCTGCTCCACCAGCGAGATCGGCAATGCCACAAAGCTGGCCATGAGGATCGCATGCAGCACGAAAATACCGGCGTCCAGGCGCAGCAGATCGCCATGGCGCAACGTCGCACGCAACGCCTGGCGCGCCACACCGGATTCGCGATGCTGCAGGGGGCCTGCACTGCGTGGTACCAACCCAGCGATAATCAAAATACCCAGCAACGCCATGGCTGCCGTTGCCCAGAACAAACCGGACAACCCGAACGCCCGGGTCAGCAACGGACCGACCACCATAGCCACCGCAAACGACAAGCCGATGCTCATGCCGATCATCGCCATGGCCTTGGTACGGTGCTGCTCACGGGTCAGGTCGGACATCAGCGCCATCACCGCGGCGGAAATCGCCCCGGCGCCTTGCAGGACACGCCCGGCAATCACGCCCCAGATGGAATCGGCATTGGCCGCCAGCACCGCACCGGCGGCAAAAATCAGCAGACCTACATAAATGACCGGGCGCCGACCGATGCGGTCGGACAGCATGCCAAAGGGAATCTGCAGCACCGCCTGGGTCAGGCCATACGCTCCAATGGCCAGGCCAATGAGTGCCGGGGTACTGCCGGCCAGATCCTGCCCATAGGTGGCGAGAACCGGCAGCACCATGAACATGCCGAGCATACGAAAGGCGAAGACCAGCGACAGTCCGCCGGCAGCCTTCAGCTCGACCGGCGACATACGCTCGCTATGCGGATCGTGCATGGAAATCCCTCATGAAAACCGGCGCCGATTCTAGCAGGCCGAGCCGCCAAGGGCTCGGGCAAAGCGTCGCGCCCGGTGAACTCAACCCCAGCCAAAGCTGACGCGGCTTGCCGGCCAGCCGTATACTTTGCCGTTTCCGCCCGCCATGCGAGGCCGCAGTACGTGGACAAGATTCTGATTCGTGGGGCACGCACCCATAACCTGAAAAATATCGACCTGACCCTGCCCCGTGACAAGCTGATCGTCATCACCGGGCTGTCCGGCTCGGGCAAGTCCTCGCTGGCCTTCGACACCCTGTACGCCGAAGGCCAGCGCCGCTATGTCGAGTCGCTGTCGGCGTATGCGCGGCAGTTCTTGTCGGTAATGGAAAAGCCCGATGTCGACACCATCGAAGGCTTGTCGCCGGCGATTTCCATCGAGCAGAAATCCACCTCGCACAACCCACGCTCGACCGTCGGCACCATTACGGAAATCTACGACTACCTGCGTCTGCTATATGCGCGGGCCGGGACTCCGCGCTGCCCGGATCACGACCTGCCCCTGGAAGCCCAGACGGTCAGCCAGATGGTCGACCAAGTCGTGGCGCTGCCCGAAGGCAGCAAGCTGATGCTACTCGCGCCCATTATTCGCGAGCGCAAGGGTGAACACCTGGCGGTCTTCGATGAACTGCGCGCCCAGGGCTTCGTCCGCGCACGGGTCAACGGCAGGCTCTATGAGCTGGATGAGCCGCCCAAGCTGGATAAACAGAAAAAACATTCCATTGATGTGGTGGTGGACCGCTTCAAGGTCCGCGCCGACCTGCAACAGCGCTTGGCCGAGTCGTTCGAGACCGCACTCAAACTGGCCGACGGCATTGCCCTGATCGCACCAATGGATGACGACGAGCAGGAAGAACTGATTTTCTCCGCGCGCTATGCCTGCCCGGTGTGCGGCCATTCGATCAGTGAACTGGAACCCAAGCTGTTCTCCTTCAACAATCCGGCTGGGGCATGCGGCACCTGCGACGGCCTCGGGGTAAAACAGTTCTTCGATGCCAAACGCCTGGTCAATGGCGAACTGACCCTCGCCGAAGGTGCGATTCGCGGCTGGGACCGACGCAACGTGTACTACTTTCAGATGCTCGGCTCGCTGGCCAGTCATTACGGCTTCAGCTTGGAGCGCCCTTTTGAAACCCTGTCTGCCGAAGACCAGAAAGCGATCCTGTTTGGCAGCGGCAAGGACTCGGTCGATTTCCGCTACCTCAACGACCGCGGCGATATCGTCAAACGTTCGCACCCTTTTGAAGGGATCATTCCCAACCTGGAGCGCCGCTACCGCGAGACCGAGTCGAACTCGGTGCGCGAGGAACTGGCCAAGTACCTGGCCACACAACCCTGCCCGGATTGCCGCGGCACCCGCCTGCGCCGCGAAGCACGCCATGTCTGGGTCGGGGAAAAAACCCTGCCGGCGGTGACCAGCCTGCCGGTGGGCGATGCCTGCGCCTACTTTGCCGACCTCTCCCTGCCCGGACGGCGCGGCGAAATCGCCGCCAAGATCCTCAAGGAAATTCGCGAACGTCTGGAGTTCCTGGTCAATGTCGGCCTCGATTACCTGACCCTGGAACGCAGCGCTGACACGTTGTCCGGCGGCGAAGCCCAGCGCATTCGCCTGGCCAGCCAGATCGGCGCCGGCCTGGTCGGCGTCATGTACATCCTCGACGAACCGTCCATTGGCCTGCATCAGCGTGACAACGAACGCCTGCTGGGCACCCTCACCCACCTGCGTAACCTGGGCAACACGGTGATCGTGGTGGAGCACGACGAGGACGCCATCCGCCTGGCCGACTACGTGGTGGACATCGGTCCCGGTGCCGGAGTGCATGGCGGCAGGATTGTCGCTGAAGGCACACCGACCGAGGTCATGGCCCACCCGGACTCGCTGACGGGCAAGTACTTGTCGGGCCGTGAAAAAATCCGCTACCGCGCCGAGCGCACGGTTCGCAATCCGAAGAAACTGCTCAAGCTCAAAGGCGCGCGCGGCAATAACCTGCAGAACGTCGACTTGGAAATTCCGCTTGGCCTATTGACCTGCGTGACCGGTGTGTCCGGCTCGGGCAAATCGACGCTGATTAACAATACCCTGTTTCCGATTACCGCCACCGCGCTAAATGGTGCGACCACCCTGGAGGTCGCTCCTTATACTTCCCTGGATGGCCTGCAGCACCTGGACAAGGTCGTCGACATCGACCAGAGCCCGATCGGTCGCACGCCCCGCTCCAACCCGGCCACCTATACGGGACTGTTCACGCCCATTCGCGAGCTGTTCTCCGGCGTGCCGGAAGCCCGCTCGCGCGGTTACGGCCCCGGGCGTTTCTCTTTCAACGTCAAGGGCGGGCGCTGCGAGGCCTGCCAGGGCGACGGCGTGATCAAGGTGGAGATGCATTTTCTGCCGGACATCTATGTGCCCTGCGATGTCTGCAAGGGCAAGCGCTACAACCGCGAAACCCTGGAAGTGAAGTACAAGGGCAAGAGCATCCATCAGGTACTGGAGATGACCATCGAGGAAGCGCGCGAATTCTTCGACCCCGTACCGGCCGTGGCGCGCAAGCTGCAAACCCTGATTGATGTCGGCCTTTCGTACATCAAGCTGGGCCAGAGCGCGACCACGCTGTCCGGCGGCGAGGCCCAACGAGTGAAACTGTCCCGAGAATTGTCCAAACGGGACACCGGTAAGACGTTGTACATCCTGGACGAACCCACCACCGGGCTGCATTTCGCCGATATTCAGCAATTACTGGACGTGCTGCATCGCCTGCGTGACAACGGCAACACCGTAGTGGTTATCGAACACAACCTGGACGTGATCAAAACCGCCGACTGGCTGGTCGATCTCGGCCCCGAAGGGGGTTACAGGGGCGGTCAAATCATCGCCACCGGCACGCCGGAACAAGTTGCGGACATGCCACAGTCGCATACCGGCCATTTCCTCAAGCCGCTGCTGGAGCGCGACAAGGGCTGACAGTTGGTGCCATTTGGCGCGCCTGGCTGTACCTTTTCGCGTCGCGGCTGGATTAGTTTGAAAAGCAAAGAGCCCGCAGCATGCTGCGGGCTCTTTTTTGTTACCCCGAAGCCAGTTACAGGGCTTCTTCCACCGGAATACCCAAGGCATTCGCCACGCCGGTGCCATAGGCCGGATCCGCCTTGTAGCAGTGGAGAATGTGACGCAGCTTGATGTGTCGCGCCGCATCGCCCATCGCCCGCGCCGTGTTGCCGAACAGCCGCTGCTGCTCTTCAGAACCCATCAGGCGGAACAGGTTGCCTGGCTGGGTGAAGTAGTCGTTGTCGTCCGCACGATAATCATAGCGGGCGGCAGCGCCTTCCAACGCCAGTGGCGGTTCGCTGAAATCAGGTTGTTCCTGCCATTCGCCATAGGTGTTCGGCTCGTAGTGCAGACGACCACCGTGGTTGCCGTCGACCCGCATCGCCCCGTCGCGATGGTAGCTGTGCACCGGGCAACGCGGGGCGTTGACCGGAATCTGATGGTGGTTGACTCCCAGGCGATAACGCTGCGCGTCGCCGTAGGAGAATAGACGCCCCTGCAGCATGCGGTCAGGCGAGAAGCTGATACCAGGCACCACGTTGGCCGGAGTAAACGCAGCCTGCTCGACGTCCTGGAAATAGTTGTCCGCGTTGCGGTTCAACTCGTAGTAGCCCACCTCGATCAGCGGATAGTCCTTTTTCGACCAGACCTTGGTCAGGTCGAAGGGATGGAAGCGGTACGAGGCCGCTTCAGCTTCCGGCATCACCTGTACGTACATGGTCCAGCGTGGGAAATCCCCACGCTCGATCGACTCGAACAGGTCGCGCTGTGAGCTTTCACGGTCATTGGCAACGATGGCCGCGGCTTCTTGGTCCGTCAGGTTCTTGATGCCCTGCTGGGTCTTGAAGTGAAACTTGACCCAGTAGCGCTGGTTGTCGGCGCTGATGAAGCTGTAGGTGTGCGAGCCGAAACCGTGCATATGCCGGTAGGAAGCCGGAATACCACGGTCACCCATCACGTAGGTGATCTGGTGCAGCGCCTCAGGCAGGCTGGTCCAGAAGTCCCAGTTATTGTTGGCATTGCGCATGTTAGTGCGCGGATCGCGCTTGACCGCATGGTTAAGGTCGGGGAATTTCAGCGGGTCGCGGAAGAAGAATACCGGCGTGTTATTGCCGACCATGTCCCAGTTGCCCTGCTCGGTGTAGAACTTGAGGGCATAGCCACGGATATCGCGCTCGGCATCCGCCGCACCGCGCTCACCGGCCACCGTCGAGAATCGCGCGAACATTGGCGTCTTCTTGCCCACCTCGGAGAAAATCCTGGCCTTGGTATAACGGGTGATGTCGTGAGTGACCACGAATTCGCCGAATGCACCGGAGCCCTTGGCATGCATACGCCGCTCGGGGATCACCTCACGGTCGAAGTGGGCGAGCTTCTCAAGAAACCAGACGTCTTGCAGCAGCATGGGGCCGCGTGGACCCGCGGTCATCACGTTCTGGTTTTCGGCGACGGGAGCCCCGGCAACGGTGGTCAGCTTCGGCTTATCAGTCATGGCATTACTCCTTGGTTTGCATTCGGTTCACCGGTTAACCGGTTGATGGCAGCCATCTTAGGGGCACCGCTGCATGACCTCTAATGCGCAAAATCAAAGCCTTCGATTGATTTTTTTTCGGACATAAAAAAACCGGGCACATGGCCCGGTTTTTTCGACAACCGATGTTACTCGGCCGCGGCTTCGACGGTACCAGCAACCGGACGGTCAACCAGCTCGACGTAGGCCATCGGAGCATTGTCCCCAGCGCGGAAGCCGCACTTGAGGATACGCAGGTAACCGCCCTGACGGGTGGCATAGCGCTTGCCCAGGTCGTTGAACAGCTTGCCGACGATGGCTTTCGAACGGGTACGGTCGAAGGCCAGACGACGGTTGGCGACGCTGTCTACCTTGGCCAGGGTGATCAGCGGCTCGGCAACGCGGCGCAGTTCCTTGGCTTTCGGCAGGGTGGTCTTGATCAGTTCGTGCTCGAACAGCGACACCGCCATGTTTTGAAACATGGCCTTGCGGTGTGCGCTGGTGCGGCTCAGATGACGGCCACTTTTACGATGACGCATGATTGAAATTCCTTACCAAACGTTCAGTTCGGTGATTGGGGACGATCAGGCAGTGGCCTTATCGTCCTTCTTCAGACTTGCCGGCGGCCAGTTATCGAGGCGCATACCGAGGGACAGACCACGGGAAGCCAGAACGTCCTTGATCTCGGTCAGGGACTTCTTGCCAAGGTTCGGAGTTTTCAACAGCTCAACTTCGGTGCGCTGGATCAGATCACCGATGTAGTAGATGTTCTCCGCCTTCAGGCAGTTGGCCGAACGAACGGTCAGCTCAAGGTCATCAACCGGGCGCAACAGGATCGGATCAATCTCGTCTTCCTGCTCGACCACCTCCGGAACAGTGTCACCCTTGAGGTCGACGAAGGCGGCCAGCTGCTGCTGCAGGATGGTCGCGGCTCGGCGAATCGACTCTTCGGGATCTAGAGTACCGTTGGTTTCCAGATCGATAACCAGCTTGTCCAGGTTGGTACGCTGCTCGACACGGGCGTTTTCCACCACGTAGGCGATACGGCGAACCGGACTGAAGGAAGCATCCAGCTGCAAGCGACCAATGCTGCGGCTTTCGTCTTCGTCACTCTGACGGGCATCGGCGGGCTCATAGCCACGGCCGCGCGCCACCTTGAGCTTCATGTTCAGCACGCCGTTATCAGCCAGATTGGCGATAACGTGGTCGCCATTGACGATTTCGACATCGTGATCCAGCTGAATATCGGCAGCGGTGACCACGCCCGGACCCTTCTTGGAAAGGCTCAGCGTAACTTCGTCACGGCCGTGCAGCTTGACGGCCAGGCCTTTCAGGTTGAGCAGGATTTCGATGACATCTTCCTGCACACCCTCAATGGCGCTGTACTCATGGAGCACGCCATCGATTTCGACCTCGACCACTGCACAGCCAGGCATGGAGGACAACAGGATGCGACGCAGCGCGTTGCCCAAGGTATGGCCAAAGCCACGCTCGAGAGGCTCGAGCGTAATCTTGGCGCGGGTCGGACTGACCACCTGAACATCAATGTGACGGGGGGTCAGGAACTCATTTACCGAACTCTGCATGGATACACCTATTTTCTAGCCCTTACTTGGAGTAGAGCTCGACAATCAGGCTTTCATTGATGTCGGCGGACAGATCGCTACGAGCCGGAACGTTCTTGAACACACCGGACTTCTTCTCGGCGTCAACTTCGATCCATTCGACACGACCGCGCTGAGCAGCCAATTCAAGGGCCTGGGCGATGCGCAGCTGGTTCTTGGATTTCTCACGAACTGCCACCACGTCACCGGCTTTCACCTGGTAGGACGGGATGTTCACGGTCTGACCGTTAACAGTGATCGACTTGTGGGAAACCAACTGGCGGGATTCAGCGCGGGTAGCGCCAAAGCCGATGCGGTACACAACGTTGTCCAGACGGCATTCGAGCAACTGCAGCAGGTTTTCGCCAGTAGCGCCTTTACGGCTGGCGGCCAGCTTGTAGTAACCGCTGAACTGGCGCTCAAGTACACCGTAGATACGGCGAACTTTCTGCTTTTCACGCAGCTGGGTACCGTAGTCGGAAAGACGACCGCGACGCTGACCGTGCTGGCCAGGAGCCTGTTCGAGCTTGCATTTGGAATCGAGCGCGCGTGCACCACTCTTCAGGAAGAGGTCGGTGCCTTCACGGCGAGACAGTTTGCATTTGGGACCAATGTAACGTGCCATTTTTCACTGTCTCCTATTACACGCGACGCTTCTTCGGCGGACGGCACCCGTTATGCGGGATGGGCGTCACGTCGGTGATGCTGGCGATTTTATAGCCGCAGCCGTTCAGAGCACGCACTGCGGACTCACGACCTGGACCGGGACCCTTGACATTCACGTCAAGGTTTTTCAGACCATATTCCAGCGCGGCTTGACCAGCACGCTCTGCAGCCACCTGGGCAGCGAACGGGGTGGACTTACGCGAACCGCGGAAACCCGAACCACCAGAGGTAGCCCAGGACAGAGCATTGCCCTGACGGTCAGTAATGGTCACGATGGTGTTGTTAAACGAGGCGTGGACGTGAGCGATCCCATCAACGACTGTTTTTTTGACCTTCTTACGAGGACGAGCAGCAGGTTTTGCCATGACTAGATTCCTACGCGATTACTTGCGGATCGGCTTACGCGGGCCCTTACGGGTACGCGCATTGGTCTTGGTGCGCTGACCGCGAACCGGCAGACCGCGACGATGACGCAGACCACGGTAGCAACCGAGGTCCATCAAACGCTTGATGTTCATGTTGGTTTCGCGGCGCAGGTCACCTTCAGTGGTGAGCTTGCCGACTTCGCCACGCAGCTGTTCGATCTGCTCGTCAGAGAGATCCTTGATCTTCGCAGCCGGATTTACGCCGGCAGCGGCACAGAGTTGCTGTGCAGTGGTGCGACCAACACCGTAGATGTAGGTCAGCGAGATAACAGCATGCTTGTTATCTGGAATGTTGACGCCTGCAATACGGGCCATTCAGTGAAACTCCAATTGACAGCTACCTACGCCCCGGAAGCCAAGAAATAGGGCGCGAGATATTAACGCTGTAGGAACGATTAATCAACCCGACAGCACACTAGCTGTCGGGCTATTGACGCTGTATCACACTCAGCCTTGGCGCTGCTTGTGACGCGGCTCCGCCTTGCAGATTACCCGCACGACGCCGTCGCGACGGACAATCTTGCAGTTACGGCAAAGCTTCTTGACCGATGCACGAACTTTCATCAGTAACTCCTAGAACCTTCCTGAATGCTTCAGCGGAGCATGCCGCTGCCATAGCCCTTCAGGTTGGCTTTCTTCATCAGGGATTCGTACTGGTGCGACACGAGGTGCGACTGCACTTGAGACATAAAGTCCATCACAACCACGACAACGATCAGCAACGAGGTCCCGCCAAGATAGAACGGAACGTTGGCCGCAACCACCAGGAACTGGGGCAACAGGCAGACGGCCGTCATGTACAGAGCACCGAACATGGTCAAACGAGTCAGAACGCCATCAATGTAACGCGCCGACTGCTCGCCCGGACGGATACCCGGGATAAAGGCACCGGACTTCTTCAGGTTTTCCGCTACGTCTTTCGGATTGAACATCAGCGCTGTGTAGAAGAAGCAGAAGAAGATGATCCCTGCGCTAAACAGCAAGATGTTCAACGGCTGACCCGGCGCGATCGACTGAGAAATATCCTGCAGCCAGCCCATGTTCTCGGACTGTCCGAACCACTGCCCCAGCGATGCCGGGAACAACAGGATACTGCTGGCAAAAATAGCCGGGATCACCCCTGCCATATTCACTTTCAGCGGCAAGTGGCTGGTCTGCGCAGCGAAGACCTTGCGGCCTTGCTGACGCTTGGCGTAGTGCACCGCAATGCGGCGTTGACCACGCTCAATGAACACCACGAAACCAATGATCGCAACAGCCAACAGGCCAATGACCAGCAACGCGACGATGTTGATATCGCCTTGCCGCGCTGACTCGAACGACTGACCGATCGCCGACGGCAGACCTGCAACGATACCGGCAAAAATCAGCATCGAAATGCCATTACCGACGCCGCGCTCAGTGATCTGCTCGCCCAACCACATCATGAACATGGCACCCGCCACGAAGGTGGTGATGGCCACGAAATGGAAGCCGAAATCAGCTGCAAAGGCTACACCCTGGCTTGCCAGGCCGATGGACATGCCAACAGCCTGAACGATTGCCAGCACCAGGGTGCCGTAGCGGGTGTACTGGCTGATCTTGCGACGGCCAGCTTCCCCTTCCTTCTTCAACTGCTCCAGCTGCGGGCTGACGGCGGTCATCAACTGCATGATGATCGATGCCGAAATGTACGGCATGATCCCCAAAGCGAAGATACTCATCCGTTCCAGCGCGCCGCCGGAAAACATGTTGAACAGGCTAAGAATGGTCCCCTCGTTCTGGCTGAACAACTCAGCCAAACGGTCAGGGTTGATTCCGGGAACCGGAATATGCGCACCGATCCGATAGACGATGATCGCCAGGAACAGGAAGCGCAGTCGAGCCCAGAGCTCGGACAACCCGCCGTTGCTTAGCGCAGAGAGAGCACCTTGCTTAGCCATTTAGTCCTCGAATTTTCCGCCAGCTGCTTCGATAGCCGCACGTGCACCCTTGGTGACGGCGATACCTTTAAGGGTGACAGCACGAGCGACCTCACCGGACAGCATTACCTTGACGCGCTGTACGTGTTGGCCGATCAGGTTGGCATCCTTCAGCGTTTGCACAGAGACCACATCGCCTTCTACCTTGCCCAGTTCGGAGGTACGAATCTCCGCGCGGTCCATGGCTTTCAGCGAGGTGAAACCGAATTTCGGCAAACGACGGTAAATCGGCTGCTGACCACCCTCGAAGCCGGGGGCGATGGAGCCACCGGAGCGAGAGGTCTGACCCTTGTGGCCGCGACCACCGGTCTTACCCAGACCGCTACCGATACCACGACCGGGGCGAGCCTTTTCGCGGCGTGCACCCGGCGCGGAGCGCAGGTCATTCAGTTTCATGGTTAACCCTCCACGCGCAGCAGGTAGTAGGCCTTGTTGATCATGCCGCGATTTTCAGGGGTGTCCTGAACTTCGACGGTATGACCAATGCGACGCAGGCCGAGGCCCTTGACGCACGCCTTGTGATTGGCCAGTCGGCCATTCACGCTCTTGATCAGCGTGACTTTGACAGTATTAGCCATGGTTAGAGAATCTCCTCGACGCTCTTGCCACGCTTGGCTGCAACGCTGGCCGGCGCCTGCATGGACTTCAGACCCTTGAAGGTGGCATACACCACGTTCACCGGGTTGGTGGAGCCATAGCACTTGGCCAGAACGTTCTGCACGCCAGCGACTTCAAGGATGGCGCGCATGGCACCACCAGCGATTACGCCGGTACCTTCGGAAGCCGGCTGCATGTACACCTTGGAGGCGCCATGTGCGGACTTGATCGGGTACTGCAGGGTAGTGCCGTTCAGGTCGACCTGGATCATGTTGCGGCGAGCCGCTTCCATAGCCTTCTGAATGGCCGCCGGTACTTCGCGGGACTTGCCACGACCGAAACCAACACGACCCTTGCCATCACCCACCACGCTCAGCGCGGTGAAAGTGAAGATACGGCCGCCTTTAACGGTCTTGGCAACACGATTAACCTGTACCAGCTTCTCGATGTAGCCTTCGTCGCGGCTATCGTCGCGATTGTCGCGATCGCGCTTTTGCTCGTGATTTGCCATAACTTAGAACTCCAGCCCGCCTTCACGAGCAGCATCGGCCAGCGCTTTCACACGACCGTGGTACTTGAAGCCAGAACGGTCGAACGCAACCTGGGAAATGCCAGCGGCTTTCGCACGCTCAGCCACCAGTTGACCAACCTTTTTGGCCGCGTCGATGTTGCCGGTGGCAGCATCACGCAGTTCTTTGTCCAAGGTCGAGGCCGAAACCAGAACCTTGCCGCCGTCGGCCGAAATGACCTGGGCGTAAATGTGCTGGGAAGAGCGGTACACGCAGAGGCGTACGGCTTCCAGCTCGCGCATTTTCAGGCGTGCCTTGCGAGCGCGACGCAGACGAGTTTCTTTCTTTACGCTCATTTGCTATGCCCTACTTCTTCTTAGCTTCTTTACGACGGACCACTTCGTCCGCGTAACGCACGCCCTTGCCCTTATACGGCTCGGGACGACGGAAGTCGCGGATTTCAGCAGCCACCTGGCCTACCACCTGCTTATCGATACCTTTGATTACGATATCGGTCTGGCTCGGGGTTTCAGCGGTGACGCCTTGCGGCAGTTCGTATTCGACCGGGTGCGAGAAGCCGAGGGCAAGGGACAGCACTTGACCTTTGGCCTGAGCCCTGTAACCGACACCCACCAGCTGGAGCTTGCGCTCAAAGCCTTGGCTGACGCCGACTACCATGTTGTTGACCAGCGCACGGGTAGTGCCGGCCATCGCACGGTTCTGCTGATCACCATTGCGAGCAGCAAAGCGCAGCTCGTCAGACTCCTGGATGACTTCAACAGACGGATGAATATTCAGTTCCAGAGCGCCCTTGGCACCCTTCACCGAAAGCTGCTGGCCGGACAGCTTGATTTCAACGCCAGCGGGCAGCTTGACGGGGTTCTTAGCAACGCGAGACATGCTTATCCCCCCTTAGAACACAGTGCAGAGTACTTCGCCACCCACGCCAGCGGCACGGGCAGCACGATCAGTCATCACACCTTTATTGGTGGAAACGATCGACACACCCAAACCACCGCGTACTTTCGGCAGCTGGTCTACGGATTTGTACTGGCGCAGGCCAGGACGACTGGCGCGCTTCAGCTCTTCGATAACCGGACGGCCTTCGAAATACTTCAGCTCGATGGACAGCAGCGGCTTGGCATCGCTGCTGACTTGGTAACCCGAAATGTAACCTTCGTTCTTGAGAACGTTGGCAACTGCCACCTTCAGCTTGGAAGCCGGCATGCTTACGACGGACTTTTCAGCCATCTGGGCATTACGGATACGAGTTAGCATGTCCGCTAACGGGTCCTGCATACTCATGGGCTAGACGCTCCTAATACAGAAAAATAGCCTTGCGGCTCATAATCGCCCGAGCTGCTCTAAAACAAAAAAGCCGGGCTCTGGCGAGCCGGCAATTCTAGAGATCACCCAGAAACAAATCAAGCCCCAGAGGGGCTTGATTTGATTTGTCGAGGCACACGAAGATTGCTCCCCGTGTCGCTTCGCACTTACCAGCTGGCCTTGACCAGACCTGGTACGTCGCCGCGCATGGCTGCTTGACGCAGCATGTTACGGGACAGGCCGAACTTACGGTAAACACCGTGCGGACGACCGGTCAGACGGCAACGATTGCGCAGACGAGCGGCGCTCGCGTCACGCGGTTGCTTTTGCAGTGCTACCTGAGCTTCCCAACGAGCTTCCTGAGTGGAGTTCGGGTTGGCAATGATAGCTTTCAGCTCGGCACGCTTTTTGGCGTACTTGGCGACCGTTTGCTGACGCTTCAGCTCACGGTTTTTCATGCTCTGTTTGGCCATTTCCTACTCCAATCAGTTGCGGAACGGGAAGTTGAAGGCGCGCAGCAGCGCACGGCCTTCATCATCGTTACGGGCGGAAGTGGTCAGGGTGATGTCCAAACCACGAAGCGCATCGATCTTGTCGTAATCGATTTCCGGGAAGATGATCTGCTCTTTGACACCCATGCTGTAGTTGCCACGACCGTCAAAGGACTTGGCATTCAGGCCGCGGAAGTCACGCACGCGCGGCAGGGAGATGGAGAGCAGGCGATCCAGGAACTCGTACATATGATTGCCACGCAGAGTGACCTTGACCCCGATCGGCCAGCCTTCGCGGACTTTGAAGCCAGCGATCGACTTGCGAGCGTAGGTAACCACCGGCTTTTGGCCGGTGATTTTTTCCAGGTCGGCTACTGCGTTATCGATGATCTTCTTGTCACCGATTGCTTCGCCCAGGCCCATGTTCAGGGTGATCTTGGTAACGCGCGGAGTTTCCATCACGTTGGCCAGCTGAAGCTCTTCCTTCAGCTTGGGCGCGATTTCCTTCCGGTAAATCTCTTTCAGTCGTGCCATGGTGTTTTACCTACGATGCTCAAGCGCCAACCGGCTTCTGGGTGGACTTGAAGACACGAATTTTCTTGCCGTCTTCAACCTTGAAGCCAACGCGGTCAGCCTTGTTGGTTTCAGCGTTGAAAATCGCAACGTTGGAAACGTGCAGCGGAGCTTCTTTCTCGACGATACCGCCTTGAACGCCCAGCATCGGGTTCGGCTTGGTGTGGCGCTTCACCAGGTTGATCCCACCAACGACCAGACGGTCGTCAGCGAGCACCTTGAGCACCTTGCCACGCTTGCCCTTGTCTTTGCCGGCGATCACGATGATCTCGTCTTCACGACGAATCTTTTGCATGACGGCTTCTCCTTACAGCACTTCGGGGGCGAGCGAAACGATCTTCATGAACTTCTCGGTACGAAGTTCACGAGTCACCGGCCCGAAGATGCGGGTGCCGATCGGCTCTTGCTTGTTGTTCAGCAGAACAGCAGCGTTACCGTCGAAACGAATGATGGAACCGTCGGGACGGCGCACGCCATGACGGGTACGCACGACAACAGCGGTCATCACCTGGCCCTTCTTCACCTTGCCACGCGGAATTGCTTCCTTGACCGTGACCTTGATGATGTCGCCGATACCGGCGTAACGGCGGTGCGAACCGCCGAGGACCTTGATGCACATAACGCGACGAGCACCGCTGTTGTCAGCGACGTCGAGCATGGATTGAGTCTGAATCATAAAATTTCTCCGACCCCTAGTCCTTAGACTTCCACTGCGCGTTCAACGACTTCCACCAGGGCCCAAGTCTTGGTCTTGGCCAGCGGACGGGTCTCACGGATGGTGACCTTGTCGCCGGTACGGCACTGGTTGGTTTCGTCGTGGGCGTGCAGCTTGGTCGAACGCTTCACATACTTACCGTAGATCGGGTGCTTTACGCGACGCTCGATCAGAACGGTGATGGTTTTGTCCATCTTGTCGCTGACAACACGGCCGGTCAGCGTACGGACTGTCTTTTCGGCTTCAGCCATGATCACTTACCTGCCTGCTGGTTGAGCACAGTTTTCACGCGAGCGATGTCACGCTTAACTTGCGAGAGCAGGTGAGACTGCCCCAACTGGCCAGTTGCTTTCTGCATGCGCAGATTGAACTGGTCGCGCAGCAGGCCGAGCAGTTGCTCGTTCAGCTGCTGTGCTGATTTTTCACGAAGTTCATTCGCTTTCATCACATCACCGTCCGCTTAACAAAGGAGGTGGCGAGCGGCAGCTTTGCAGCGGCCAGGGCGAATGCCTCACGCGCCAGCTCTTCGGAAACACCCTCGATCTCGTAAAGCACTTTGCCCGGCTGAATCTGGGCTACCCAGTACTCGACGCTGCCCTTACCTTTACCCATACGAACTTCGAGGGGCTTTTTGGTGACAGGCTTGTCGGGGAAGACGCGGATCCAGATCTTGCCGCCACGCTTCACGTGGCGGGTGAGTGCACGACGTGCAGCTTCGATCTGGCGAGCAGTCAAACGACCACGGCCCACGGATTTCAGTGCAAACTCGCCGAAGCTGACTTTGCTACCGCGCTGGGCCAAGCCACGGTTGTGGCCAGTCATCTGCTTGCGGAACTTCGTACGCTTTGGTTGCAACATTTGGCGTACTCCTTATTTCTTGGCAGCTTTACGAGGAGCGGGCGCCTGCGGCTTGAGCTCTTCCTGGCGGCCACCGATGACCTCGCCCTTGAAGATCCAAACCTTGACACCGATCACACCGTAGGTGGTGTGCGCTTCGTAGGTGTTGTAATCGATATCGGCACGCAGGGTGTGCAGAGGCACACGACCTTCGCGATACCATTCGGTGCGGGCGATTTCAGCCCCACCCAAACGACCACTGACCTGGATCTTGATGCCCTTGGCACCAATGCGCATGGCGTTCTGTACAGCGCGCTTCATGGCGCGACGGAACATCACGCGACGCTCCAGCTGCTGAGCAACGCTCTGTGCAACCAGCATGGCGTCGAGCTCCGGCTTGCGGATCTCTTCGATATTGATGTGCACCGGCACACCCATTTGCTTGGTCAGGTCCTGACGCAGCTTCTCAACATCTTCACCTTTCTTGCCGATCACGATGCCGGGACGAGCGGTGTGGATGGTGATACGTGCAGTCTGAGCCGGACGAGCAATGTCGATGCGGCTAATGGACGCGTTTTTTAGTTTGTCGTGGAGATATTCACGCACCTTGATGTCGGCGAGCAGATAATCGGCGTATTGGCCTTTTTCTGCATACCAGACGGAGGTGTGCTCCTTGACGATACCCAGGCGAATGCCAGTGGGATGTACTTTCTGACCCATCTGATCGACTCCGTTACTTGTCCGCAACCTTGACAGTGATATGGCAAGACCGCTTGACGATGCGATCAGCACGGCCCTTGGCCCGCGGCATGATGCGCTTCAGCGAACGCCCTTCGTTGACGAAAACGGTGGAAACCTTCAGGTCGTCCACGTCAGCGCCCTCATTGTGCTCAGCGTTGGCCACGGCCGACTCCAGCACTTTTTTCAGCAGTTCAGCGGCTTTCTTGTTGCTGAAAGCCAACAGGTTGAGCGCTTCGCCCACCTTCTTCCCGCGGATTTGGTCGGCGACCAAGCGGGCTTTCTGGGCGGAGATACGAGCGCCAGACAGCTTAGCGGCTACTTCCATCTTTCCTTACCCCTTAACGCTTGGCTTTTTTGTCAGCCACGTGCCCGCGATAGGTGCGGGTAGCAGCGAACTCGCCGAGTTTGTGGCCGACCATGTCTTCGTTAACGAGAACCGGGACATGCTGACGACCGTTATGCACGGCGATGGTCAGACCGACCATTTGCGGCAGGATCATCGAACGACGCGACCAGGTTTTCACCGGCTTGCGATCGTTCTTTTCCACCGCCACTTCGATCTTCTTCAGTAGGTGAAGATCAATAAAAGGACCTTTTTTCAGAGAACGCGGCACAGTCGTATCCCTCTAGTTACTTACGGCGACGGACGATCATATTGTCGGTGCGCTTATTGGTGCGGGTTTTCTTGCCCTTGGTCGGGAAGCCCCACGGCGACACCGGATGACGACCACCAGAGGTACGACCTTCACCACCACCATGCGGGTGATCAACCGGGTTCATGGCCACGCCACGTACGGTCGGACGGACACCCTTCCAGCGCTTGGCGCCAGCCTTGCCCAGCGAACGCAGGCTGTGCTCGTGGTTCGAGACTTCGCCCAGGGTCGCACGGCACTCAGCCAATACTTTACGCATTTCGCCGGAGCGCAGACGCACGGTCACGTAGGCGCCCTCACGGGCTACCAACTGAGCCGAAGCACCAGCGGAACGCGCGATCTGAGCACCCTTGCCCGGCTTCAGCTCGATACCATGAATGGTCGAACCCACCGGAATATTGCGCAGCGGCAGGCTGTTGCCAGCCTTGATCGGCGCGTTGGCACCGGAAATCAGCTGATCGCCCGACACTACGCCCTTGGGCGCAATGATGTAGCGACGCTCACCGTCGGCATACTTCAGCAGCGCGATGTGCGCGGTACGGTTCGGGTCATATTCGATGCGCTCAACGATGGCTGGAATGCCATCCTTGTTGCGACGAAAGTCGACCAGACGGTAATGTTGCTTGTGACCACCGCCGATGTGGCGGGTGGTGATGCGACCGTTGTTGTTACGACCACCGGTCTTGGACTTCTTTTCCAGCAGCGGAGCGTACGGAGCGCCCTTGTGCAGGTCCTGCCCAACCACTTTGACGACAAAGCGGCGGCCAGCGGAAGTCGGTTTGCATTTAACGATTGCCATGATGCACCCCTTTACTCAGCGCTGCTGGCGAAATCGAGATCTTGACCTGGCTGGAGAGCGATGTACGCCTTCTTCCAGTCATTACGCTTGCCCAGACCGCGAGCGGTACGCTTGGTTTTACCCTGCACGTTGACAGTGCGGATACCGGCGACCTTCACGCTGAACAGGCTTTCGACGGCCTTCTTGATTTCCAGCTTGGTTGCATCAGTGGCAACCTTGAAAACGAACTGACTCTTGCTGTCGGCCAGAACAGTAGCCTTCTCGGAGACATGCGGGCCAAGCAGTACTTTAAATACGCGTTCCTGGTTCATCCCAGCAGCTCCTCGAATTTCTTCACTGCCGACACAGTCATCAATACTTTGTCGTAAGCGATCAGGCTGACCGGATCGACGCCCTGCACATCACGCACATCAACATGCGGCAGGTTGCGTGCAGCCAGGTACAGGTTCTGATCAATAGCTTCGGACACGATCAGGACGTCAGTCAGCGACAGACCGTTCAGCTTGTTCAGCAGGCCTTTGGTTTTGGGTGCATCCACAACAAAATCTTCAACCACGACCAGACGCTCGGTACGAGCCAGCTCAGCGAGGATGGAGCGCAGAGCGGCGCGATACATCTTCTTGTTGAGCTTCTGGGAGTGATCCTGCGGCTTGGCCGCGAAGGTCACACCACCGCTGCGCCAGATGGGGCTGCGGATAGTACCGGCACGAGCACGGCCAGTGCCCTTCTGACGGAACGGCTTGGCGCCGCCACCAGATACTTCGGAACGGGTCTTCTGCGCGCGAGTACCCTGGCGACCGCCAGCCATATAGGCCACGACTGCTTGGTGTACCAGCGTTTCGTTGAATTCACCGCCGAAGATACGATCGGAAACTTCGATCGCCTGAGCGCCATTTACATTCAATTGCATCTCAGATTCTCCCCTTACGCCTTGGCAGCCGGACGGACGACAACGTCACCGCCGGTAGCGCCTGGAACGGCACCCTTGACCAGCAGCAGGTTACGTTCGGCATCCACGCGCACCACTTCCAGGGACTGCACGGTCACGCGCTCAGCGCCCATATGACCGGACATTTTCTTGCCCTTGAAAACACGACCAGGAGTCTGGCACTGGCCAATGGAACCTGGAACGCGGTGAGAGACGGAGTTGCCGTGCGTGTTGTCTTGTCCGCGGAAATTCCAGCGCTTGATGGTACCGGCAAAGCCTTTACCCTTGGACTGACCGGTCACATCGACCAGTTGACCTGCCTGGAAAATTTCGGCATTAATCTGATCACCTGCCTGGTACTCACCCTCTTCGAGGCGGAATTCCAGAACGGCACGACCAGCAGCGACATTCGCTTTGGCGAAGTGACCGGCTTGCGCCTTGGTCACACGGGAAGCGCGACGCTCGCCGACAGTTACCTGTACAGCGCGATAGCCATCGCTCTCTTCGTTTTTGAATTGGGTCACGCGATTCGGCTCGATCTCAATGACCGTAACCGGAATGGAGACACCTTCTTCGGTGAAAATGCGGGTCATCCCACACTTACGACCGACTACACCAATAGTCATGTTGTAAACCTCATGAGTGTACGGGGCTTTCACCCGCTATGGCCGCCCATTTCAGAGCGTTACACGACTAAAACCGGCAGGTTTTAGCCGAGGCTGATCTGCACTTCCACACCAGCCGCAAGATCGAGCTTCATCAGCGCATCGACAGTCTTGTCGGTCGGCTGAACGATGTCCAGCACACGCTTATGGGTACGAATTTCATACTGGTCGCGCGCGTCTTTGTTGACGTGCGGAGAAACCAGTACCGTGTACCGCTCCTTGCGGGTAGGCAGAGGAATTGGACCACGCACCTGAGCACCAGTACGTTTCGCGGTTTCCACGATTTCCTGGGTTGATTGATCGATCAGGCGATGGTCAAAAGCCTTCAACCGAATACGGATTTGTTGGTTTTGCATTTTGACCTCAGACTCCAATTTGCCATCCCTAACGGGCGGAATACGCCCGTTAAAAGGAGGCGCAATTGTACGGATGCCCCTACAGGGTGTCAATCTTTGACCAGCCAAAACAAAAAGGGCCCCGAAGGACCCTTTTTGCCACCAATCAACCGATTACTCGATGATCTTGGCAACCACGCCGGCGCCTACGGTACGGCCGCCTTCGCGAATCGCGAAACGCAGACCGTCTTCCATGGCGATCGGAGCGATCAGGGTGACAACCATCTTCACGTTGTCGCCCGGCATCACCATCTCAACGCCTTCCGGCAGTTCGCAGTTACCGGTGACGTCAGT